>RFIO01000390.1 GCA_003695205.1 Deltaproteobacteria bacterium | reverse complement strand
TCTTTATACCGGCGACGATGGTGAATCGCATTTTGAGGAGATCGCCATTCCGTTGCGGGACGCCGGTGCCATCGGCCTGCTGTCGCAAGGTCACCCGGTCAGGGAACTGGTCTTCCGGTTGACCGAAGGGGACTACGACTACGACTGGCACAACGCCCCGACCCGTCAGTATGTCATCATGCTTGAAGGCCAGGTCGATATCGAGGTCGGTAGCGGCGAGGTGCGCCGGTTTGGCCCCGGCGACATCCTGCTCGCCGAGGATACCACCGGGCGCGGCCATCGCAGCCGCGCGGTCGATGGCCGGCCGCGCCGGTCGCTCTTCATCACCCTGCCGGGACAGTCCGATTGACAGGACCAGCTCCGCGGGGGCAAGATTGCAGCATTCGGTTCCGGCCTGTGGCCGGCTTGAAGTTTCTGACGTTTTATTCCTGGAGGTGGACATGTCTCTTGAAACCCTGATCGACAGCCTGAAGAACGGTACCGGCATCAAGCGCAGCCGCGCGGCGGCTGAACTCGGCCAGCTCGGTGATGTCGCCGCCGGGCCCGCCCTGGTCGACGCCCTGAGCGATACCAATCCCACCGTGCGCAGCAATGCCGCCTTCGCCCTGGCCGAACTCGGCCTGAAGGAAGCCGCTCCGCACCTGGTCCGCCTGCTCGCCGACAGCGACGAATGGGTGCGCAAGAGCGCTGCCAAGGGGCTCGGCCTGTTGCGCGCCGAAGAGGCGGTGCCGCACCTGGAGAAACTGCTGGAAGACGACTCCGACATGGTGCGCCGTAACGCCCGGCGCAGCCTGAAGCAGATCCAGGGGCAGTGACGGTAGAGCGACGTGGCGCGAAATCGACGTGGCGCGTGGCGCGAAAAAGCTAAGGCGACGTGGTGCGTGGCGAGAGGCGCGTGGCGCGAAAGAGCTAAGGCGACGTGACGCGTAGCGAGTAGCGCGCTCTTTCTCGCCTCGCGCAGGCCGAAGGCCGTTCGCGCAGCCGAAGGCGTTCTCGCTGCGTTGCTTTTGTCCGTGTGGGTCTGTGGCTGAAAATAAAATCTACGTGGCACGTTGTTTCCTCCCTCCAGGGGAGGGGGGATCCGGTATTCCTGGGGGAAGCGCAAATCCAGACAGATTTTTTTGCGCAGTAGCAAAAAAATGCTTCTCCGACCCTGAAATTTCAGATTTTTGTGAGATTTGCCCGCTAGAATTTCCCGCGACCCTCGCCGGCCGCGACATGGAGGTCGTTCGACCGCGGAAAGGGGGGATGCGTTGGCCCGGTCGGCGCAAGGGCATCCAACAACCCATCAGCTTCATGGAGGAAGACGATGAAACGTATCTTTGCAGCCGTTGTTTTCGCCCTCACCCTGGTGACCTTTGCTGTTCCCGCTTCCCTGCTGGCGGCGCCGCAGCAGAGCCAGCAGGAACTGGCCCAGCCGATTAACATCAACACGGCGGACTTTGGTCAGCTGGTCAAGCTGCCCGGCATCGGCAAGGTGACCGCGGAGCGGATCGTCGCCTATCGTCAGGCCAACGGTCCTTTTGCCAGTGTCGACGACCTGGTCAAGGTCAAGGGTGTCGGCAAGAAGACCCTGGAAAAACTG
>RFIO01000389.1 GCA_003695205.1 Deltaproteobacteria bacterium | reverse complement strand
GGTGATGGCAAGCGGCTTCATGCGATTGTTTCCCAAAAAGGTAAGCAATCACTATAGCCGAGAGGGAGAAGGGCAGGCAAGACACTTGTCAGACCCGCCTGCAGGCAGCAAAAAAGGCAGGAGGGAGCATCTCCCTTCTGCCTTTCGCTTTTCACCCTTTTTCTTTCGCCTGCCGCTAGATCCGGATGTCGATGTAGGCGTCCTTCTTCATCGCCTCGCTCCATTTCTTGAACTCGCGCTCGCGCGCCTCGTCGATCAGCTTCTGGCGGATCTCGGCCTTGACCAGGTCGAAATTGCGGATGCTGCCGGGCACCCGCTCATCGACGCGGAAGATAATAAAGCCGTTCGGTTTTTCGAGAGGGTCGCTGTAGTCGCCAGGGTTGAGCCCTTCGAGCTTGCGGGCGATTTCCCGGGAGAGTTCCTTCTCCTGGAACCGGCCCATGTCGCTGCCGGTGCCCTGTCCCTGTGCCTTGAGCTCGTCGAGCACGGCGGCGTAGCTCTCGCCGGAGCGCAGCCGCTCGACCACCTTGCCGGCAAGCTGGCGCGCCGCCTCGACCCGCGCGGCATCGGCCACCTCGGGGATCGGGATGAGGATGTTGGAGAGCCTGACGTAGGGCGGCTCGCGGAAGTCGTCAATATGGGCGCGGAAATACTCGCGGATGTCGCTGTCGCTGACATCGACCTTGCTCTGCACCTGGCGACCGACCAGTTTCAGGCGCAGGATCTGATCCCTCAGCTTCTCCCGGTAGGCCTTCATGGTCAGGCCCTGGGCAGCCAGAGCCTTTTTCAGCTGGTCCTCGGTCAGCTTGTTCTGGCGCTGCACGTCATGAATCGCCTCGTCGATTTCGGCATCGGTCACCTTCAGACCGAGGGCCTTGATCTGCTGCTGCAGCAGGGTCTCCTCAATCATCTTCTCCAGCAGGGTGCGGCGCAGGGTCGAGATCTGCTCGGCGGGAATCTTCTCGCCCCTGGCGCGCCGGGCGAGCATCTTCGCCACTTCCTGCTCCAGCTGGTAGGTGGTGATGATGTCGTCATTGACCACCGCGGCGATCTTGCTGATCACCTCGGCAAAGGCCGGCGTCGCCAGCAGCGACAGGGCCAGCAGCATCAAAATGACACGTCGCATTCTTCTCTCCTCTAGTCAGCCCGAAGCTTGTCGAGCCGGGCGAAGTCAACCTGGATGCGGGCCCGGTGCCGCAAGTCCTCCAGCCAGCGACCGAAGGCCTCCCGCTCGGCATCGGCGCGCAGGCGCTCCTCGATCTCGGCACGCGCCTCTTTCAGTTTCAATCGTCGGGCCGGGCGCCGGTCCTCCAGCAGGAAGACATGCCAGCCGTAGGGGCTTTGCACCAGGCCACTGAGCTGTCCCCTGGCCAGGGCGAAGACCGCCCGGTCGAATTCGTCCGGCATCCGGCCGCGGGCAAACCAGCCGAGATCGCCCCCCTGTTCAGCGTCGGGCGACAGGCTGAAGGCTTTCGCCACCTCGGCAAAATCCTCGCCCTGGCGCAGGCGGGCAAGAACCTTTTCGGCCTGTTCACGGCCGGCAACCACGATCTGGCGGGCCCGCACCTGTTCGGGACGGTCGAACTGGTCCCGATGCTCCCCGTACCAGGCGGCAATGTCCGCCTCGTCGACATGCACCCGCGCCCGCACCTGTCTATCAATTACCTTGTCGATGCGCAGAGCCTCGGCCAGTTGCCGGCGCCAGCTCTCCCGGTCAAGGCCCTGGCGTTTCAGCCAGGCATCCAGTTCGCCGTCAGAATAGTCGCGGCTCTCGGCCCGTTCCATCTCGGCCACCTCGGCCGGGCTGACCCGGATGTCGAGCCGGTCGGCTTCGGCGAGAATCAGTTCCCGGTCGATCAGCTGGGCGAGAAAGGCCCGGCGCAACTGGCGCAGCTGCTCGGGGTCGGGGTGTTCGTCGGCAGAGAGACTGCGCCGGAAGGCCTGCTCGAACCGGGCGACGGAAACCGCCCTGTCATCGACCCGAACCAGGGGCTGATCCGTTGTCACCTGTTCACGGCAGGCTGTACCGGACAGAATCAGGAGCAGGGAAATCAGGCAGATTGCGCAACGCATCTTGACGCCGCAGACTAGCACGCGCCCGAAAGCAGCCGCAATTCTTTTCTGGCCGTCTCCAGCAGGGCCTCGGGCTCGAGATTGCCGACCTGGATGGTGAGCCGGTAGTCGGGGGAGAACTGGTATCGGTCGGGCTGCTGCAGCAGGCCGAGTATCCGCTCGGGCGGTACCGGGGTGCGGGAATGGAACCCGAAGGTGAGGCGACGGCGGTCGTATTCGGCCAGTTCGATACGCAATTTTTTGAGCTGGACGCGCAGGCGCATCACCTCCAGCACCAGCACCGCCGGCGGCGGCAGCTCGCCGAAGCGGTCGCGCAGCTCGTCGGCGATACGGTAGAGC
>RFIO01000388.1 GCA_003695205.1 Deltaproteobacteria bacterium | reverse complement strand
TACGCCGATGAGGTTGTCCACCTGCTGGACCGTCTCGGCATCGACCGGGCGGTTGTCGGCGGCATGTCGATGGGCGGCTATATCCTGTGCAACCTGCTGGATCGCCACCCTGAGCGCCTGAGTGCCGCGATGTTCCTCATGACCCGCGCCGCGGCTGATGACGCCGAGGCGAAACAGCGTCGCACCAAACTCGCCGAGCTGGCCGAATCCGGGAATCTCGAACCGATCGCCGATGCCTTCGAGGCGATTCTGTTCGCTCCTGGTGGAGCGGCGCGGCGGCCGGAGCTGGCGCGCCGGGTCCGTTCGTGGATGCTGGCAACGCCGCCAGCGGGGGTAGCCGGGGGGCTGCTGGCCATGCGCGACCGGCGTGACATGGTCGACCGGCTTGCTGCCTTCGACCTGCCGGCGCTGGTGGTTGGCGCCGAACTCGATGTCGCCATCCCCATGGGCCACGCGAAGATTCTTGCCGAGAACCTGCCCCAGGGGCGCCTGGAGGTTGTTCCGGGCGCCGGGCACATCGCCAATCTCGAGGAACCGGAACTGTTCAGTTCGATCCTGTGCGACTATCTGGCCGGGCTCGATCTGCCCGATCCGGAAGGTTGACGGTCTGGCCGTCGAGGGCAAAGGCGGCATGCAGGCCGAGCCGGGCCGCCAATCCGGCCAAGGTGCGGCCCGCCCGGTCCCGGTCGGCGCAGATTTCCGGCCCGCAGTGGCTGAAGATGACCTGCCGGATGCCGGTACGGGCCGACCAGGCGAGCTGGCTGATGATGCCGGCATGACCGCACGGATGTCCCTGTTCCACCCGAACGAGTGAACTGTCGAAACAGGTGCCGTCGCCGATGTAGAGGTCGGCGCCGGGGAGCATGCTGTCGCCATCGCCCAGGGCCGCGACGTCAGGCAGGTAGATGACGGCCCGGCTACCCGCCTCGATGCGAAAGCCAATGGCCGGAGCTCTCAGGGAGTGTTCCACCTCAAAGGGAAGGACGGTCAGATCCTTCAAAACAAGGGGCTGACCCAGATGCAGCAGACCGACCTGTGTCAACCCTCGTTGCAGCAGAAGGTTTCGGGTCGGCTCCCCTGCCCAGACGGGGCAGGGAGGGTCAGGGTGCAGCCCGCCGGCGTGGTCGTCGTGGCCGTGGGTCAACAGCAGGATATCTGGCGCCAGCTGTGCCAGGCGATGGGCATGATCTTCGCCGCAGTCGATCTGCAGGCGCACCTGGTCTGTTTCAACCGTCAGACAGCTTTGCAGGAGGTGGCCTTCACAGCCTGGTGGGTCGCTTGATCTGGTGCCGATGAAGGTCAGGATCATGCGAACACTATAGCTCACCTGGTGACAATATGTTGCTTGTTGCCTCTTTCCCCTCTGGGGTATGCTCGGCGCCATGCCCCTGATCCTGCTGGCCACCGTTTTGACCCTGTCGGCGCTCTACGCGCCCCAGCCGCTGCTGCCGACCCTGGCCGACACCTTTGGTGTCAGCCGTGACG
>RFIO01000387.1 GCA_003695205.1 Deltaproteobacteria bacterium | reverse complement strand
CCGCCGGTGCGCAAGTTCGATCGCACCAAGGCCGATCCCCTGGCCGGCGCCAATATCGACCCTGCCGCTCGCAGTATGAGCTGGAGCGACAACGCCGGCAACAGTTACAGCGAATCGTTCGATGCCCATGTCATCGATTATCGTGGCGGCCCCTTTGTCATACACAAGAAGTTTCTGACCGACGAGGTGATGAAGATTGTCAAGGCGTTTGCCGATGTCCAGGTGCACGTCGCCAACGGCAGTTTCACCGCGCCCATCGACAAGGTGCTCGACAAGGTGCCGCCCAAACTGGCGATTCTCGGTTCGGGCAAGGTCGATATCCTGCGCACCTACCTGCAGGCCGCCGGCCTGCTCGGCCTGGAGACCCTGGTCTTCAACGAGGTGACGGTCGAGGAGATCATCGAAGATGTCCTGACGACTCCTGACGCCGACGGCAACAAGTACAGCCTGTTCTGGGCGCCGCACTGGGTGCTGGACGAGAGATTTCCGGTCCCGTGACTCTGTCGGACGGAACGGTGCTGACCGCCGACCAGGCGAAGGCGGCGGTGCTGCAGAAGCTGCGCGCCTTTATGGAAGCGGGCAACTCGGCCTTTCTCGAGTGCGCCTCCATCGAGTCGATCGAAGGCTCAGAGGATATGGAAAAATCGGGCGGCGGCGTCGATGACCCGGCCATCGATGCCCACGGTGGCTGGACCACCGACGGCACCGTTCCAGGGCCCAGGTTCTATACCGACGGCGGAACCATGGATCCCGACAAGATCATCTACGACAAGCCGGCCGGTTTTCTGACCCAGTGCGCCGGCTGGATCTACACCCCCCAGGGTGGTCACGTGCACAACTTCAAGCCGCATGTCAATGTCAACAGCCTCTACAACAACACCGTCGAGCGCTACGCCCACGATCCTGACGGTGCCACCCAGGGCTATGACTATTTCATCGGCGGCCGCATCAACGGCAGCCCGACCCAGGGCTACGTCTCCTATCTCGGCGGCCACCGCTATCTCGAATGCAGCAATACCTGGACGCCGCCGGGAGGCTCCATTGTGCCGGTGGGACCGGCGCCGAGCAAACGAACCTTCGATCTGACCGTCAACGACAGCCTCAATCCGACCGACAAGGTTGTGCTCAGCTTTTACTATGAGAATTCGCCGACGGCCGTCGAGGTCACCCTGAGTCAGGAGGGTAATAGCGATTACTCCGCCGGCGAGGATGGTGTGCTGTTGCCGTCACTTGATGACCTGAATGTCGATTCGGGCGCCGGCAGTACCACTTTCAGCGGCATCTCACTGGCCAACCTGTCCCCCAGCGAGCAGACCATCGACAAGGTGGTGGTCTCTTGGCCGGCCGGCGCCGTGGCACCCCCTGCCTGTGTCAAGGGGGGAGACTATTCCGCTTTGCTAAAGTCCAAATCCGACATCTCTGACAAGACATTCTGTTCCGGTGCTGATCCGGGCACTGACTGCAACCCGCCTGGTGGGGCGGTCCCCCTGAAGGACTACCATGAAGAGAAAAGATGGGAAAAAAAGCCACCCGAGATGAAGGTCACGGTTACCGAGAATACCGGCGTTTTCCAGTTCTATTTTTATGTCCATGGTATTGCGACTCCCTTCTCCTTCGAACTTGACCTGACCGGTGAATACAAGCCGGCCGCCAGCGGCGACTACGAAATCGATCGTTCCGAAACTATCGAGATGCTGGACGCCAGCGGCAAAAAGGTCATCTATGTCAAGCTTGACAAGATCAAGTACCACTTCAACTCCGGGACCTTCGACAATGTTGAGATCAAGTTCAAGGAGATTTCCCGGGCCAATTCCTACAAAAGCGATATTTCTCTCGACAAGATAAAGGTTGATTGGGGCTGCAAGACCTCCGGACCTGCGCCTCCGACCTATGTCCTTTCGGAAAACGGCGCGACGGTGGCGACCGGTGAAAACGGTGTTGCTGACACCAGCATCAGCCTGCCTATCGGTGTGATCTCTACCGGATCTGGCAGCACTGAACCGGCTTCCTCGCCGACCATCGACCCATCCAATATCTCCTACTGCGACATCAAGAAGAACAACACCTGCGGTACCCGTTTCGTCCTCAATACCGTGCTCGGCCTGCAGTTCACCGTCATCACCAGCCGGTACGTGCAGGCCTCGCCGATTATCGACGACAACCTCGTCTACCAGGGTTCCTACGAATTCCCGACCTACCGCGGCCACTTCCAGGCCTTTGACTACACCGCCAACTGGGCCACGGCAGACGCCCTGGTCTGGGACGCGGCCGACGTCATGCCACCGGCGAGTACGGGCAATCCGGCGAATATCACCAAGACTCCGGCCAGCCGCTACATTTTCACCAATGACGGTACGACCCAGGTTGCCTTTGACACCTCTTCTGTCCCGGATACCAGCGCCTACCTGTACACCCAGATGGGCCTGTCGACTCTGGATGAGGCCAAGGCCTGGATCAACACCGTGCGTGGCCGTGACAAGGCGACTCCGTTGCTGGTCGCCGGCGAAGGCGAGCAGAGCAACCGTCTCTGGGCCATTCGCACCTCGACCCCGGCCATCGTCGGCGGCTCTTCGCTGGTGCAGAATGAGCATCGCGATCGCATCGCCTATGTCGGCGGTGACGACGGCATGCTGCACGCCTTCTATGCCGGTTCGTATGACAGCAGCACCGGCAAATACACCACAGGCACCGGCAAGGAGATATGGGCCTATATCCCCTCGACCCTGCTCCCCTATCTGAAGGATCAGGACTATGTCGATCCCAACAAGGAGCCTGTGGTTTCGGTTTCCGGTTCGCCGACAGTTCGCGACGTGCTGGTCCCCATCAAGGACAACAGCGGTAACGTGATCGGGGCCGAGTACCGGACCATTCTGCTCGCCACCGCGACCGTCGCCCAGCAGAACCGGGGCATGATTTTCGCTCTCGATGTCACCGACCCCTACGCGCCCAAGATCCTGTGGGAGACCGACCTGTCGAGCTACAATGTCGGCGATGCCAAGGGGGTTGCCCTGGGCAAGGTTCGTCTCGGTGACAGCATCGGCAACTGGGCCTTCATCACGGCCAACTACCATGAGCCTCTCGACGCCAACGGCAATGTCGATGTCAACAACGGTTTCTACGGCATCAACGCGCTGGCGCTCGATGTGTTCACCGGCCAGGTGAAGTGGTCCTGGAACGAAAACTACGCTATCAATAACGTCTCCGAGCCTCCGGCCGCGCCGAGTCTGCTCGACTACGACGACAACGGCGTTGTCGACTATGTCGTTTTCGGCGACATGGACGGTCGTCTGTGGCAGCTGCCCGCCAAAGGTCCGGAAACCTATCAGGAATACGATCCTGATAGCCAGCAGATGGTCACCAAGACCAAGTCGATTGACCCGGCCTACGTGCCGGTCGACAGCAATGGCGATCCCCTGGGGCATCCGATCGGAGCACCGGTCGCCCTGTACGGCAAGACGGCCATTTTCGGCACCGGCGGCACCGACTTCGCTCCGGATAACGTCCAGTACGCACTCTACGCGGTCAAGCTGCACGATCCTCCGGGCGGCTCCCTGGTCTGGGTGGCGGGCGCCACCGACGCCGTCGGCACCGGAGCGTTTCTCGCCCTGGGGGAGAAGATCTGGGGAGCCCCCACCATCGATGGTGCCGGTCGTATCTACATCGCCACCGGTAAGGGCTACATGGAACAGGCCGCCGTCGACCAGAACACTTCGAGTACCGGACGGGTCATGGTGTTGAGTGCACAGGGCGAACTGCTCGGTGCCGTTGCCACCGGTAACGCCGCGGTCGGATCGGTCGAGATTGTCGACGGCGGCGCCATCGCCACCGACTTCTCCGGCAACATGATGCGCCTTGGCAATCCGACACCGGTGGGTGACTTCAAGGGCATCAAGGTCAAAATCTTCTCCTGGAGGCTGCGG
>RFIO01000386.1 GCA_003695205.1 Deltaproteobacteria bacterium | reverse complement strand
CCACTTCGCAGTTTGCCGCAAGGGGCCGCCGGCCGTTTGCGGCAGCCTGTCGAGGAGAGCAGCGACGGGCAATCGCCCTGAAGGAGTTGTGATTATGACCGATTACAATATCGAGGAGCCGATCGACGAGGGCTTGGAAAAAGCCCGGAAAATGGTCGAGGAAGAGGAAATGGGCCTGCGCCATGCCGTTGGCTGGCAGCGTTTTCTGGTCCCCACCGTCGCCTTCTGCTGGTCCATGTTCCAGCTGTCGCTGTCGAGCTGGCTGCTGCTCGATTCGACCTATGTGCGCTCGATCCACCTGGCTTTCGCGCTCTTTCTGATCTTCGTCTCCTTCCCGACACTGAAGCGCAAGGTCAACATTCCCGGTTTGAGGTGGCTGTCGGCGACCGACCGAATTCCGACCGTCGACCTGATCATCGCTGTCGGCGCCGCCCTGATCGCCCTCTACATCGCCATCGACTACGAAGGCATCGCCAACCGGGTTGGCATGCCGAACACGCGCGACATGATCATCGGCGGGCTGCTTGTGCTGATCCTCTGGGAGGCGACCCGCCGCGTGGTCGGCCCGGCGCTGGCTGTGATCGGCATTGTCTTTACCCTGTATGCCTTTTTCGGACCCTACATGCCCGATTTTCTCTCCTTCAAAGGAGTGAGCCTGACGCGATACATCGGTCAGATCTCCCTGACCACCGAGGGGATCTACGGGGTGCCGATCTATGTGTCCGCCAAGATCGTCTTCCTCTACGTGCTGTTCGGCGCCCTGCTCGAGAAGGCCGGGGCCGGTAAATTCTTCATCGATCTGGCCATGAGCCTGCTCGGCCGCTACAAGGGGGGGCCCGCCAAAGCGGCGGTTCTGTCCTCGGGGCTGACCGGACTGATTTCCGGTTCGTCCATCGCCAACGTGGTCACCACCGGGACCTTTACCATCCCGCTGATGAAAAAGGTCGGTTATCCGCCCAAGAAGGCCGCCGCCATAGAGGTCGCCGTCTCCACCAACGGCCAGCTGATGCCGCCGGTCATGGGCGCGGCAGCCTTCATCATTGCCGAGTATGTCAACCTGCCCTACCTGGAGGTCTGCAAGGCGGCCGCCGTGCCTGCCTTTGCTTCCTACGTGGCCCTGTTCTTCCTGACCCACATCGAGGCCAGCAAACTGGGCATGCGCGGTCTGCCCAAGGCCGATCTGCCGGCCTTTTTCCACGTGCTGGTCAACGGCCTGCACTACGTGGTACCGATTCTCTACCTGCTCTATGAGCTGATCATTCCCCGGCATTCGCCCGACATGGCGGCTTTCCGGGCGACCATGGTGCTGCTGGTGATCATGCTGTTCCAGCATGTCGCCCGCGTCCGGGCCGAACAGCGCATGCCCTTCGCCCCCGGCCTGAAACAGGGTGTGGTCGACATCTTCGAGGGCATGGTCGCCGGCGCCCGCAACATGGTTAGTGTCGCGGTGGCCACAGCCGCCGCCGGTGTCGTGGTCGGTATCGTCACCATGGGCCTGGGCGGCCTGGTGACCGACATCATCGACACCCTGAGCATGGGCAACCTCTACCTGATGCTCGCCATCGTCGCCATCTGCAGCCTGATTCTCGGCATGGGCCTGCCGACCACCGCCAACTACATCGTCATGGCGAGCCTGACCGCCCCTGCGCTGGTGACCCTGGCCGACTTCAGTGGCTTCGCCGTACCGCTGATCGCCGCGCACCTGTTCTGCTTCTATTTCGGCATCCTGGCAGACGACACGCCACCGGTCGGCCTGGCCGCCTACGCCGCCAGTGCCATCGCCCGCTCCGAACCGATTCCGACCGGTATCCAGGGCTTCATGTACGATATCCGCACAGCTGCTCTGCCGTTCATGTTTATCTTCAATACCGACATTCTGCTGGTCGGCATCAACAGCTTTCCGCTGGCAATCTTCATCTTCGTGATGACCTGCGTGGGAACCTGCGCCTTTGCCGCCGCCACCCAGGGCTGGTTCATCGCCAAAAACCGCATCCACGAGATGGTGCTGCTCTTTCTGGTGTGCGCCATCATGTTTCGCCCCGACTTCTGGGGCCACCTGATCGGCCTGGAAAATCACTATATCTGTTACCTGGGCGGCGTGGCCCTGCTGGTGGTCATTTACCTGATGCAGCTGCCGCGCGCACGCAAGCATGCCGCCATGCTTGAGGCAAGTGCCAAAGGAGCCTGACCATGATTCCCGAGTACAAGAAGATCCTGTTCGCGACCGATCTGTCGGCCAGCGCCTCGACCGTGTTGCGTCACGTCGTCGGTGTGGCGCGGGCTCACCAGGCCTCGGTCGAACTGGTGCACGTCGTTCCCGACCCGGATCAGGCGGTGATCAACTATGTCGCCACTATCATGGGAGAGGGCAAGCTCGGCCACATCGAAAAGGAGCATCGCGAGGAAATTGCCGCCGATCTCGGCAAGAAGCTGAAGGATTTTGCCCACGAGGAACTGGCCGATCACCCGGAAGATCTGGAGCGTATCGACCGGATCGAGGTGCTGCACGGGCATCCGGCACCGGTCATCCTGTCGGAGGCCAGGCGCATCGGCGCCGACCTGATCGTCATCGGCACCCATGGCAAAGGGCGGCTTGAGTACACCTTTTTGGGGAGTGTCGCCCAGCGCATCGCGCGTAAGACCGGTATCCCCCTGCTGCTTATTCCGCTGACACACTGAACCCGGAGCGAGGTATGACCGAATCGGAGAAGGTGCGCTGGTTTCGCCAGGTGTCGAAGACCATTACCGCTCGATGCCTCGAGGCCGGCGCAAACCTGCAGTGGCTGCAGGAGCAGATGCACCCCTACCTGTCGGTGACCATGCGCGACGAGGCCGACGCCATCGGCTCGCTCGCCATCCAGATGCCGACGCTGAAAGAT
>RFIO01000052.1 GCA_003695205.1 Deltaproteobacteria bacterium | reverse complement strand
CGATCTCGACATCTACCGGATTCTGCAGACCTACCTGGCCGACAACCGGCAGCGGCTCGACATTCGCCCCTGGGCGGAAAAGGCTTAAAGATTTTCGCCAGGGGTCCGATAAGAGGGGTGCGAGACAACCCCCATGACTCTCAACAGCCTGCATAATCCCGCCTACCGGGTTCAGATTTCGGGCCAAAAGCCCTCGCCGGCCCCAACGGAGCCGGTAACGCCCGCGCCGTCCGCGACCCCGGCCCAAATGCCCGCACCCGCGGGCCCGGACCGGGTGCGCATCAGCGCCGAGGCCCGGATGCTGGCAGCCGGCAAGCAGCCGGAACCTGCCGGGATCAAAGCCCCGGAGCCGACAAACGTACCCGCGATTGATTCGGAAACGACAGAGCCCCGGCGCATCCGCATAAGAGCCTGAGGTCGATTTTTTGCCTCGAGGCATCTTTCTGTTATATTTGCATATCCTATAATCTCATGGACGTGGTCGGGTGCCTGGGCATCCCGGCCGATGGAGGGGTTTTCATCATGCGCATCCTTGCCGCCATCCTGCTGCTGGTCAGCATCTCCTGGTCCGTTCCGGTCCGGGCGGCCATGGAAATCGAACCGAACAACGACACCGGGCAGGCAACCCTGGTCGACCCCCGGCAGCCGATCGAGGGCCGCATCGATGACCCGGTCGACTATTTCCGCGTTGTCCTTGCCGGCGATGGTCGGGTCGATGTGCGCCTGGGCGGCTACCCCGACGGCACCCGGGTGCGGGCCGAGATATTCGGATTCTCCGAAAGCGACAATGAAAAAATTGCCTCGGCCGACAACCGGGGCCGGGCACAACTTTCCTTCACTTACGCCGCCCAGGAACGGGCCGGCGTCATCCGCCTCGAGTTCGAGCAGGAAAGGCGTTGCGATCGCGACTGGTGCGCCATCCGTCTGAACAAACAGGGGCCATGGTATGTCGTGGCTCGTGGGCTGGAGCCTGTCCCCGAATGGCTCGGCAGCGAACTTCTTTCCCCGCCCACCTACCAGCTGACCCTGCGGCAGCCGAAACATTCGGAACCTGACGATGATCATGAACCCGGCATCCCCGACAGCTATCAGAGCTTCACCGACCCGGATTCCGGTCTCGGTTTCCGCTATCCGCCCGGCTGGCAGCTTGTATCCGGACGCCAGGCGCGCAGCTGGCGACTGACCCCGCCCGCCGAAGCGGGGCATGCGATGGGCATCGAACTGAAGCTTGTCCCCCGAATCGAAATGCCGGGCAGTTCCGCCGAAAAACAGCTCAATCTGCTGGAAAAGGATTTCGGCGATCATGGAGCCGAAATCCGCCAGCGATCCCGGATGGAAGTGGCCGGCAGCGACGCGCCCTACCTGGTGCTGCTGCAACCGACAACCGCCGGACCAAAAGCCCGCCTGCAGCTGGTTATCCCCCTGGGAGACTACTACCTGCACGCCGGCTATGCCGGACCGCAACCGGACTACCCCAAGGCCATCAAGGCATTTGAGACACTGCTCAACAGTATTGAGCTGTCCGGCAGCCGCCTGTGACCCCCACCCGTCCCGGCCCGATTGCCGCCGATGCTCTGCTGTGCTAATCTGCGCCCCACGACCTCAGACGTGAATGGACAGCCCCATGCGTAGAATCCTGACTCTCCTCCTGCTCCTGTTTCTGCTCCCCTGCT
>RFIO01000385.1 GCA_003695205.1 Deltaproteobacteria bacterium | reverse complement strand
TGCTTTCGATAATGCTGAAATGGACGAATTGTTGAAATTCACCTGTGATGAAAACAATAAGCAAGCCCTGCTGAAGGTTGTCCGCTCTCTGGTTGATAAAGACCGGATAAACAAAGAAGTTTACACTGATATTGCAAAATTGGATCCTGAAGACCTGAAACATGCAGAGGCGTATGGGTTCACAAACGGCTGATCAAAAAGTGGACATTGTCCTTCCTATGTACAATGGTACCCCTTTTCTCGTGGAGCAACTCGATTCACTGTTGTGCCAGAGTTACGGCAATTTCAACCTTTTTGCTATCGATGACGCGTCAACTGATGGAACCGTCGAGCTTTTTAAAAATATCGTTAGTAAGGCTGGTAGGGGCGCATATCTTGAAGTCAATGAAGTTAACAGAGGCATTATAGACAGCCTGAATAGTATTATTTGCAAAACACAGGCCCCGTACATCATGCTGTGTGATCAGGATGACATATGGGAACGAGAGAAGGTAAAAAGGGCTTTATCTGAGATTGAAAAACTTGAAGCACGTCTCGGCACTCAAACACCGATACTGGTATATACGGATCTCAAGGTTGTTAACTCAGAGGGCTCCCTTATAGCAGAGAGCTACATGCGGTACATGTCCATGGCGAATAAGCCCCCCGAGCGGTTGGGACGTATCGTCATGCAGAACAGGGCGACCGGCTGTGCCTGTATTTTCAACAGGTCTTTGAAAGATTTGGCCTTTCCGGTCCCCGCAGAGGCGATTATGCATGACTGGTGGCTGTTCCTGGTTGCGTCGGTATTCGGTACGGCGCATTTCTGTCCGGACAATTCGACTCGCTATCGCCAGCATGAGAAAAATTCCGTTGGAGCAGTTCAGCCCGGTCGGAGGCTGAAGAGATTTATGGGTAGCGGTTTTGATATCGCAGGCGCCAGAAGGACGTATCGTAGCATACGGCGTCAGGCTGAAGCTTTCCTTCAGAGATACAGTGATGCTCTTCCCGATCCCGAACGTACGCTGCTTGAGGAATTTGTTTCCCTTTCCGAGTGTTCCTTCCTGAAACGACGCTATTTTCTTATTAAAAACGGGTTTCTGAAAGACGGCCTTTTGAGAAATCTGCTTCTGATGGCAACCGCTGATTGAACCAGGTTGTCTGAACCTTGAACATCAACCTCCAGGTAGTCTGGTGCTTAAAAGTAAGGGAAGAGGTTTTGGTGTGAGTTTTTTGGGCCAGACCGGGGGATGTGAATAGAATGAGGGTGGGACTTTTTATACCGGTATGCAACGAAGATCGCTTTCTTCGGCGGCAGGCTGATTCAATCCGGATGCAAAAAACCCGTCCGGACCAAATCTGTGTCGTTGATTCTTCGACCCGAAAGCTTGACCTTG
The DNA here is from genome assembly GCA_003695205.1 of Deltaproteobacteria bacterium. GTDB lineage: Bacteria > Desulfobacterota > Desulfuromonadia > Desulfuromonadales > Geothermobacteraceae > Geothermobacter. The sequence goes on along the minus strand of RFIO01000385.1, from coordinate 7,293 downwards.
AGCCCTATGCCCAACTGGGGGCTGAAATAAAAATCATTGAGAGTGTCGATTTTGACCACGGCGGGACCCGCAACCTGGCCCTTGAGATCTTTGGTGGTTGCGAGATTGTCTCCTTTTTAACCCATGATGCGATTCTCGCATCCCCCGATTCCCTGCGTCGCTTGTGCGAATGTTTTTCCAGAGATACCGTCGGGGCGGCATATGGACGTCAACGGCCTCATGAAGATGCGGACCATTTCTCAAAGCATGCCCGGCATTTCAATTATCCAGGGATGTCGACTGCGAAAAGTCTTCAGGACGCTGCCCGGCTCGGATTGAAAACTCCTTTTATCTCAAACTCGTTCTCAGCCTATCGAAAAAAAACATTGCAGGATATCGGTGGATTTCCGGAAAAAGTTATTCTGGGAGAAGACATGTTTGCCGCCGGCAGAGTGCTCCTTTCCGGCCAGGTCGTAGCTTACTGTGCCGAAGCTGAGGTTTACCATTCACACAATTATTCGTCCTTGGACGAGTTTCGCCGGTACTTCGATACCGGGGTGTTCCATCGTGACCATCAGTGGCTGCTTCAGACCTTTGGCAGGGCCGAAGGGGAGGGGCGGCGTTTCGTCCTTTCTGAACTTCGCTACCTTCTGGAACACGCCCCCGGACGCGTACCGGAGGCGCTTTTGCGTACTGTTCTGAAATACCTTGGTTATCGGCTTGGGAGACACTATGATAGGCTCCCCAGGCAAATTCTCCCCATATTGAGCATGAACCGGGGTTACTGGAAAACGTAACCTTTTCCCGGTCCGTTGGGCTTCTGGAGTCATTGTGCCGTACTGGTCGTTGCTGCTGATTGCTGTCGATGCTTTCGCGCTCGTCGCCGCTTTTTTTGTGGGTGGCGAGGTGTTGTTGAATGTAAGGCATCTCAAACGGTACCCATCCTTTCTTGAAGCCTGGGTTCTCTGTTACACGGCTGGGGCTCTTTGTCTGCTCGGCTGGTTTTTCCTGCGCAGCCATTATGTCCGCCGCAAGCCGTTCTGGGATGAAATAAGGGATCTTCTTCAGGGGGTTTTTGTCTTCGCGGTTTTCGCTGCCGCCTTCATGTACCTGATCAAAACGCCTTTTTCCCGCACCTGGCTTCTGAGCAGCATGGTCTCTTCGCTTGTGTTGCTTTGTCTGCTGCGGTCTCTTTACAAGTGGATTCTCCTGAAGCTCGGTGTCTGGCAACTCCCCGTTGTTGTTGTCGGGCACGGCAGCAATGCTCTTGACGCGGCAGTCGCCCTGAAGAGCGAATATCTCATGGGGTTTCAGATTGCCCGATTTATCGCGTTGCCGGGGCATGACGGTTATGAGGAAACCAGTCTCAGGGTCAACGGCGATGATTACCCCGTCGAGTGGGTCGATGACGATGTCTTTGACCGGTTGCGGGCGTCAGGAATCGATAACGTTGTAGTCGCCCTCGAGGTTGGCGGCGTGGCAAGGGAAATCCGTCTCATCGAGAAGCTGACCCGGAACCTCAGGAATGTCTATGTCGTGCCCGCTCTGCGGGGGCTGCCTCTGTACGGCATGGAAATGAACCATTTCTTCCGTCATGAGGTTATCCTGCTCAGGGTGCGCAACAACCTGGCGCGGGTCCCGGCCAGGGTCGTCAAAAGGGGGTTCGATATCCTGGTGTCATCCCTTATGCTTCTGGTGCTGGCCCCTGTTTTCGCTGTGTTTGTCTGGCTGATTCGCCGGGATGGGGGGGCGGCTTTTTTCGCCCATACGCGTATCGGCAGGGGCGGCCGTCCCTTCCCGTGCCTCAAGTTCAGAACCATGGTTCCTGATGCCGATCAGGTCCTTGAAAAGCTGCTGGCCGAAAATGAAGAGGCACGTCGGGAATGGCGCACAACCTTCAAGCTGAAGAATGATCCACGGGTCACCCGTATAGGACATTTTCTGCGTCGCACCAGTCTGGATGAACTGCCGCAACTCTGGAACGTACTCAAAGGTGAGATGAGCCTTGTCGGGCCGCGCCCCATCGTCAGTGCCGAGATCGACAAATACGAGGAAGACTTTTTCTTTTACAAGATTGCCCGGCCGGGCCTGACTGGTTTGTGGCAGGTCAGCGGCCGCAGTGATGTCGATTATCCCAGCCGGGTCGCGCTCGATGTCTGGTATGTGAAAAACTGGTCGCTCTGGTATGATGTCGCCATTCTGTTTAAAACCGTACGCGTCGTGCTGCAGCGCAGCGGCGCCTATTGACGAGGAAAATCATGTCCATTTCCAGCATGACAGGCTTTGGCAAAGGTCAGGCCGCGGGGGAGTCTCTGACTGTCGGGGTGGAAGTCCGTTCGGTCAACCACCGCTTCTGTGACGTGAGCATCAAGGGCCCCAAGGTCGTGGCTCCATTCGAAGCAGCCCTGAAGAAGCGCTTTTCGGAGGAACTCGCGCGAGGCAAGGTGGATGTCTATATCAACCTTGACATCGTCGGGGAACAGGGATATTCGGCCCGAGCCAACCTGCCTCTGGCCCAGGCGGCCCGGAGAGCTCTCGAAGAAATGCGGGAGGCACTCGGCCTGGAGGACCCTGTGACCCTTGAGGTTCTGACCCGGCAAAAGGACCTTCTGGTTCTTGAGGAGGAGGTTGATCTGGCCGAACTTGAACAGAACCTCGATCGCGCAGTGACTGAAGCTGTCGCGCAACTGCGAGGAATGCGGACCGCCGAAGGAGAAGCCCTTGAGGAGGATTTCAGCCAGCGGCTGACCCGGCTTGAGAATCTGCTGGGCCAGGTTGAAGGGCGTGCCGACATGGTGCCGACCGAATGGCGTGAAAAACTCCAGCAGCGGCTCAATCGCCACGCCGCGGATATCGAGGTCGATCCCCAGCGTCTGTCCCAGGAACTCGCCATTTTTGCCGACCGTTGTGATATCAGCGAGGAAATCACCCGTTTTCACAGCCATATCGGGCAGTTTCGCCAGCTGCTGCAGTCAGGTGAACCTGTTGGGCGCAAGCTCGATTTTCTGGTGCAGGAAATCAACCGAGAGGCCAACACCATTGGCAGCAAAGCCAGTGATGCCCAGATCTGCAATTGGGTAGTCGAAATCAAGGCCGAGCTGGAGAAAATTCGTGAACAGGTTCAGAATGTCGTGTGAGGCTGGTGCAAGGGACGAGTGACGAGGGACGAGGAGGGGGCGTTGAAAAGTCACAAGGATCTCTTGGTCTGGCAGAAGAGTGTTGATTTTGTTACAGCTATTTACTCGGCGACCAAGAGTTGGCCAATCGAAGAACAATATGGGTTGACATCGCAGGTTCGCCGAGCGGCGGTTTCTGTGCCTTGTAACATTGCTGAAGGCGCGGGACGGGGCGGACGAAAAGAATACACCCGATTTCTTGACATTGCCCTTGGTTCCTTGGCTGAAGTCGAGACGCAGCTTGTGATCGCCGCTCGCCTGGGATATGTGAAGGACTGCTCCGGGCTGAACGAGAGTCTTCAGGAAATAAGACGTATGCTGGTCGGTTTGAAAAACAGTCTGGAGGTTGCATGACTCGTCCCTCGTCACCCGTCTCTCGTCCCTCGTCCCTGCCTGTAAAACGCCACGGATTTCTGCTCGTCGTCTCCGCCCCGTCTGGAGCCGGGAAAACGACCCTGTGCCGATACCTGATTGACATTTTTCCGGAAATCAGACAATCTGTCTCGTTCACGACCCGGGAAATCCGGCCCGGGGAAATCGAAGGCAGGGATTACCATTTCATCGGTGCCGAGCGATTTCAGCAGATGGTCGACGCCGGAGACTTCGCCGAATGGGCCGAAGTCCATGGCAACCGTTACGGGACTTCGCGCCATGTTCTGGCAGAATCGCTTCAGGCGGGCGAGGATATTCTGCTCGACATCGACTGTCAGGGAGCTGCCCAGCTGAAACGGACCGTCGATTCGGCCGTCTTTGTCTTCATCCTGCCGCCATCCCTGGCTGAGCTGGAAAAGCGCCTGCGCGGCAGGGGGACAGACAGCGAAGAGGTTATCGAACGACGGCTGGTCAATGCCCGGCGTGAAATTGTCGAAGCCCACTGGTATGATTACTTGGTGGTCAATGCCGATATCGAACAGGCGGCTGAACAGCTCAAGTCGATCGTGCTTGCAGAGCGCTGCCGGGCGGCGCGCTTCACTCAGCCACCGGCCAGCTGGTACGGGCTGTCAGGCCCGAACAAGTGAATCAGCAATAGAATATTCATCATAGAGAGGTTCCAGATGGCACGTGTTACAGTTGAAGATTGTCTGACAGAAATTCCCAACCGCTTTCTTCTTTGCATGGTCGCGGCCAAGCGGGCCAAGCAACTCTACAAAGGGGCCAGCCCACTGATCGAGAACAAGTCGAACAACAAGAAGGTCGTTGTGGCCCTGCGTGAAATCGCCGCCGGCCAGATCGACTTCGAGGTCCCCGGGAAGAAAGCCTGACCCGATATCCTGCCGGGCCGGCTGCCCAACGGCCGGCCCGCCTCCGTCATTCCATGCTCAGGCCCGACGACGTCATCGAAAAGGTGTTGGCCTACCATCCCGAGGCCGATACGGAAGCGCTCGCGCGGGCGTTCAACCTCTGCAGGCATATCTGCCTCGACTCGACCCGGCCGCTCGGCCGAAAGACCTGGCAGCATTCGGTCGAAGTCGCCGGCCTGCTCGCCCAGCTTCAGCTTGATCTGTCCAGCATCATCGCCGGTCTTCTGCACGAAGTGCTGGACAGTGACGGGGCGACCCTGAAGGAGATTCGCCAGAACTTCGGTGAAGACATCGCCGAGTTGGTCGATGGCGTCGCCCGCATCGGGCGCATCACCTACAAAAAACGGGTCAGGGAACAGGCCGAGAGTTTCAGAAAGATGCTCCTGGCCATGGCCCGGGACATCCGGGTCATCCTGGTCAAGCTGGCAGACCGGCTGCATACCATGAGGACGCTGGACGAGTTCCCCGAGTCCCAGCGCGTTCAGCTCGCCCAGGAGACCATGGAGATATTTGCTCCCCTTGCGAACCGCATGGGTATCGGCTGGATCAAGAACGAGCTGGAAAATCTCTCCTTTCGCTGGCTTTATCCACGCGAATACAAGGACCTGGCAGGTCGTCTGGAAAAACGCAAGCGTGAGCATACCCGCTATATTCGCGAGGTGCGCGAGCGTCTGGAGCGCCTGCTCGAGGAGAACCACATCGAAGGGCAGGTATCAGGACGCGCCAAGCACCTGTTCTCGGTCTACAACAAGATGCGTCGACAGGGGATCGAGTTCGACCAGGTGCATGACCTGATCGCCTTTCGCATCATTCTCAAGACCGTGCAGGAGTGCTACGCTGTCCTCGGCATGGTCCATGCCCTGTGGAAGCCGGTTCCCGGGCGATTCAAGGACTACATCGCCATGCCCAAGGCCAACATGTACCAGTCGCTGCACACGACGGTCATGGGTCCGCATGGCGACCGGATGGAAATCCAGCTGCGCACCGAAGAAATGCATCGAATCGCCGAGGAGGGGATCGCGGCGCACTGGAAGTACAAGGAGGGCGGCGGCCCCGTTGCCGCAGCGGCACAGCAGGACCGCCGGTTTGCCTGGCTGCGACAGATTCTGGAATGGCAGAAGGATCTGAGCGACTCGCGCGAATTTCTCAGTGCCGTGAAGGTCGACCTCTTTCCTGAGGAGGTGTACGTCTTCACCCCGAACGGCGATGTCAAGGAACTGCCGCGTGGCGCCACCCCCATCGACTTCGCCTACGCCATCCACAGTGATGTCGGACACCACTGTGTCGGTACCAGGGTCAACGGCAAGCTGGTCCCTCTCAAGACCGAACTGCAGAACGGCGACCTGGTTGAGGTTATGACCTCGCCGCACCAGACCCCCAGCAAAGACTGGCTCAAGTTCGTTCGCACGTCAAAAGCGCGCAACAAGATCAGACACTGGATCAAGGAGGAGCAGCGGCAGAAGAGTATGGAACTCGGCCGTGAGCTGCTTGAGAAAAAGCTGCGCAAGTACGGCCTGAGTCTCAAAAAAGCCCAGCAGTCAGAGGAGTATGAGAAAGCCTGGAAGGATCTCGGGTTCACCCAGGGTGACGATATGCTGGCGGCGCTCGGCTACGGCAAGGTTTCCGCAGGCCAGGTGGTCAGCCGTCTGGTGCCGCGCGACCAGCTTGAGTCGGAACGAAAGCCGACGGGACTGGGCAAGGTGGTGGAGAAGATCCGCCGCAAACCGGCCAGTGCCATCCGGCTTCAGGGGGTCGATGATCTGCTGGTGCGCTTTGCCCGCTGTTGCAACCCTCTGCCGGGGGATGAGGTCGTCGGTTTTATCACTCGCGGACGCGGTATCACCGTTCATACCGTCGACTGTTCCCAGGTTCAGGAGACCGATCCCGAGAGGCGGGTCAGTGTCGAGTGGGATACCCGCAAGAAGACCAGTCGCACGGTCAAAATCAGGGTTTTCTGTGAAGACCAGAAAGGGATGCTGGCCGGCATGACCACGGCGATTACCAACCACGAAGCCAATATCCTCAGCGCCACCGCCCGGGTCGAACCGGGTCGGCACGCGATCAACACTTTTGAGATTGCCGTTCAGGACCTTGAGCAGCTCAATCGCATCAGGCAGGCGATCCTCAATATCAAGGGGGTGCTCCGGGTCGAACGCATGCGCGGTAAATAGTGAGGAAGCGACAGATTCGAAAACCGGATCCGGTGGACGGAGGTCAGGGGGGAAGGTTTCAGACGGAGGAGATCAGTATGGTGAAAAAGGATATTGTATCAACGGATCAGGCACCAGCAGCGATCGGCCCCTACTCGCAGGGAGTGCGGTTCGGGAACCTGTACTTTTTTTCCGGTCAGATTCCCCTGGATCCGGCAACCGGCGAAGTTGTCGACGGTGGCATCGAAGGGCAGACTGAGCAGGTCATGCGCAATATGGGGGCGGCCCTCGCTGCCGCCGGGCTCGAATACGCTGATGTGATCAAAACAACCATCTACCTGGCGGACATGAACCAGTTCGCCACGGTCAACGAGGTGTATGGCCGGTATTTCCCCGAAAATCCGCCTGCGCGCGCGACGGTGGAAGTTGCACGCCTGCCCAGGGATGTCGGGGTGGAAATCGAATGGATCGCCGGTCTGCCGGCCGATTGAAAACAAGCGCAAAAGAAAAGGGCGGGCTCTCCGAGAGAACCCGCCCTTTTAGGTTGTTGACGCGGCAGTCGTTCAGACAGCCTTGACCACGGCACCCGAACGGATGCAGCGGGTGCAGACCTTCATGGACCGGACCTGGCCGTTGTCCTGAAGTGCCTTGACCTTCTGCAGGTTGGGGTACCAGACCCTGCGGGTC
>RFIO01000384.1 GCA_003695205.1 Deltaproteobacteria bacterium | reverse complement strand
CGTCGAGACGAATCTCGAGCAGTTCCAGGTTTTCACCGTCGAGCACCAGTGGTTCGCCCGCCTGCTCCTGTTTGCGCTGCAGCTTAAGCCGGGTGCGCACCAGGGTTGCCTCGGGCTGCAGTTCGAAACAGAGTTCGGTGCTGGCAACGTCCCAGGGACAGGGGCGGTAGTCCTGGCGGTGAAAAATCTGTTCTTTTGTCGGCATCCGTCTGTCTCCTTCAAAGCGGTAGCAAGCGCCAAGCATACTCCAGCGCGGGGCGGATGCAAACCGTTCAAGCGCACATGGAAATGAATATGATATCCTTGCCGGCGACAGGAGGAGCCGATGCCGATTCGTCCCCATCCCCAGCCGCCGCCCAGGCCCGAGGCCGCCGGTTTCCGACACCGGCTGCACACCATCATTTTCGAGGCTGATACCTTCGGTGGTCGTCTCTTTGACCTGGCGCTGATCGCTGCCATCCTGCTCAGCATCCTGGTGGTGATGCTCGACAGCGTTCCCGGTCTGCAGCGGCGCTATGGACCCCTCTTTCTGGCCCTGGAATGGGGCTTTACCCTGGCGTTCACCATCGAATACGTCCTGCGTCTGGCCTGCATCGGCAGGCCGCTCAGGTATGCCTTCAGTTTCTTCGGCCTGGTCGACCTGCTGTCGATCCTGCCCACCTACCTGAGTCTGCTGCTGCCCGGCAGCCAGTACCTGCTGACCATCCGCGTCCTGCGCATCCTGCGCATCTTCCGGGTCCTGAAGCTGGCCCAGTACGTCGGTGAAGCCGAGCACCTGGTGCGGGCGCTGCGCGCCAGTCGGCGCAAGATCATCGTTTTTCTCTTCGCCACCGGTTCGCTGGTAATCATCTTCGGCTCCCTCATCTACCTCATCGAGGGAGAAGAAGCCGGCTTCACCAACCTGTTCGAGGCCTGTTACTACGCCGTGGTGACCCTGTCGACCGTCGGCTACGGCGACCTGACGCCGCAGACGCCGGCCGGCAAGGCGATCTCCTCGCTCATCATGATCCTCGGTTACGGCATCATCGCGGTGCCGACCGGCATTGTGTCGGTCGAACTGGCCCAGGCGCGCAAGCTGGAGATCTCCACCCAGTCCTGCCCCGAATGCAGCGCCGAGGGCCATGACCCCGACGCGAAACACTGCAAGTACTGCGGCAGTCGACTTTAGACAGTCCCGGCCGGCCCACCGACAGGTGTCGGGATCCCGACACCCCGAGAGGGCGCAAAAGTGTCGGAATCCCGACACCCTCGACCAGGGTCATGGATTCAAGGCATTGAAAATAATGGGTTTGTTTGGCTGGCATGCTTGTCGCAACAATGCCTGGCCAGAAGGGCTCTTCCTCTGAAATGATCCATCAACGTAAAGAGGAAGACAGGCTTCGGCAGCAATCGTGGTGAGCAGGCCCGCCGGTGCAGCGGGAAGCCTGAAGCGATTATCCGGAGTGACG
>RFIO01000383.1 GCA_003695205.1 Deltaproteobacteria bacterium | reverse complement strand
TGTAAGCGGCGTCTCCACCTCACCCTGGATCAGCTTGACAGCTGGAAGTTCCAGGGGAGGAGTTTATCGAGCCGGTTAGCGGGGTGACCTGCAGCGATGGCTTCGAGGGTGGCCTTGAGGTAGGCGAAGGGCTCGACGCCGTTGATCTTTGCCGTGGCGATGAGCGAAGCGATGCGGCCCCAGGCACGGCCGCCTTCATCATGGCCGGCAAAAAGTGCGTTTTTCCTCGTTAGAGCGATTGGACGGATCAGGTTCTCGACAGCATTGGAGTCGATCTCGACGCGGCCGTCGTGGAGGAAGGTCTGCAGCCCGTCCCACTGGCGGTGGATGTAGGCCAGCTTCTCGCCGAGACGCGACTTTGAGGAGATCCGGCGGCGCTGGCTTTGCAGCCATTCTCCGAACTCGGCGACCAGCGGCGCGGTGCGGGCCTGCCGGGCCGACAGCCTCTGGCCGGGGCCCATGCCGCGGATCTCACCCTCGATGCGGTAGAGCTCCGCAATCCGGCGCAATCCCTCGGCGGCAATCTCCGAGCCGTCGCGGTCGAAGACCTCCTTCAGCTTCCTGCGGGCATGTGCCCAGCAATGCGCGACCGTGACCGGCGCGCCGCCTTTCCGCGAGGGGCGCGTCAGCCGGTTGTAGCCGGTATAGCCGTCCAGCTGCAGGATGCCATCGAAGCCCTGCAGGATCTGTTCCGCGTTCTGCCCGGCGCGGCCGGGAGCATAGGTGAACACCACGCCGGGCGGGTCATCGCCGCCCCATCCCCTGTCGTCCCGGGCCAGCGCCCAAAGGTATCCGGTCTTTGTCCGGCCCCGGCCCGGGTCCAGAACCGGCGCCGTGGTTTCATCCATGAACAGCTTGCCTGAGCCCTTCAGGTGCTCGGCCAGCCGGTCAACCACCGGGCCAAGGTGAAAGGCTGCGGTGCCAACCCAATCGGCGAGCGTGCTGCGATGGAGATCGATCCCGGACCGGGCCAGGATCTGGCTCTGCCGGTATAACGGCAAATGATCTGAGAACTTGCTGACCAGCACATGCGCGATGGCGCCCTCGGTCGGCAGCCCGCCCTCGATCAGGTGCGCGGGGGCCGGTGCCTGGGTGACTCCCTCGGCGCAGGCGCGGCAGGCATACTTGGGCCGGACGGTGAGGATGACGCGGAGCTGCGCCGGAATGATGTCCAACCGCTCGGTGCGGTCCTCGCCGATCCGCTGCATTGTCTTTTCTCTTAACCTTCTTGGCTGACGAATGACATGACGGTTTCGATGGGCCGTCTGCCCTGGTTTCGGTAGCCCAGATGCGGGCGCTCGGTATTGT
>RFIO01000382.1 GCA_003695205.1 Deltaproteobacteria bacterium | reverse complement strand
GGAAAGCTGGGACAAGCACCGTTTTGATCTGAAACTGGTGAATCCCGCCAATAAGCGCAAGTACAAGGTTCTCGTCGTGGGTACCGGCCTGGCCGGTGGTGCCGCCGCCGCGACCCTTGGCGAGCTCGGCTACAATGTCGAGGCCTTCTGCTATCAGGACAGCGCCCGCCGCGCCCACTCGATCGCCGCCCAGGGCGGCATCAACGCCGCCAAGAACTACCCGAGCGACGGTGACAGCGTCTTCCGCCTCTTCTACGACACCATGAAGGGTGGCGACTTCCGTGCCCGCGAGGCCGACGTCTGGCGCCTGGCCCAGGTGTCCAACAACATCATCGACCAGTGCGTCGCCCAGGGCGTGCCTTTCGCCCGCGACTACGCCGGCTATCTGGACAACCGCTCCTTTGGCGGTGCCCAGGTCTCGCGTACCTTCTACGCTCGTGGCCAGACCGGCCAGCAGCTGCTGCTCGGCGCCTACCAGGCCCTGTCGCGTCAGGTCAAGGCCGGCAGTGTCAAGATTTTCGCCCGGCGTGAAATGCTCGATTTGGTGGTGGTCGACGGCGTTGCCAGGGGTATCACCTGCCGCAACCTGATCACCGGCGAGATCGAGTCCTACTGGGGTGACGCCGTGGTTCTGGCTACCGGTGGCTACGTCAATGTCTTCTACCTGTCGACCAATGCCATGGGCTGCAGCGTCACCGCTACCTGGAAGGCCGCCAAAAAGGGCGCCTTCTTCGCCAACCCCTGCTACACCCAGATTCACCCGACCTGCATTCCCCAGTCCGGCGACCACCAGTCGAAACTGACCCTGATGTCCGAGTCGCTGCGGAACGACGGCCGCGTCTGGGTGCCCAAGAAGAAGGAAGACTGCGGCAAACACCCTGATGAGATTGCCGACGAGGACCGCGACTACTACCTGGAGCGCAAGTACCCCTCCTTCGGCAACCTGGCCCCGCGCGACATCGCTTCGCGTGCCGCCAAGGAACAGTGCGATGACGGCCGCGGCATCGGCCCCGGGGGGCGCGGCGTCTACCTCGATTTCGCCGATTCGATCAAGCGCTTCGGCCAGAAGACCATCGAGGCCCGCTACGGCAACCTGTTCCAGATGTACGAGAAGATCACCGACGAGGACGCCTACAAGGTGCCGATGCGTATCTACCCGGCGCCGCACTACGCCATGGGCGGTCTCTGGGTCGACTACAACCTGATGAGCAACATCCCCGGTCTGTTCGTCCTCGGGGAAGCCAACTTCTCGGTGCACGGCGCCAACCGCCTCGGTGCTTCGGCTCTGATGCAGGGTCTGGCCGACGGCTACTTCGTCATCCCCTACACCATTGCCGGCTACCTGGCGACCGTCAAGCCGGGTGAGATCAAGGATGACCACCCCGAGTTCAAGAAGTCGGCCGAAGAGGTCAAGGCCCAGATCGACAAGCTGCTGTCGATCAAGGGCAAGAAGACCGTTTCAGAGCTGCATCGCGAACTGGGCAAGGTCATGTGGGAAGACGTTGGCATGGCCCGTTCCAAGGAGAGCCTGGAGCACGCCCTCAAACGTATTCCGGAAATCCGCGCCGAGTTCTGGGAGAACGTCAATGTCACCGGCACCAACGAGGAGATCAACCAGCAGCTCGAGAACGCCGGCCGCCTGGCCGACTTCCTCGAATTCGCCGAGATCCTCGCCAAGGACGCCCTGCACCGCGAGGAATCCTGCGGCGGCCACTTCCGTGTCGAGCACCAGACCGAAGACGGTGAGGCGATGCGCGACGACGAGAACTTCGCCTACGTCGCCGCCTGGGAATTCAAGGGTGCGGACAAGGAGCCTGAGCTGCACAAGGAGCCGCTCAAATTCGAAAACGTCAAACTTGCTGTGAGGAGTTACAAATAATGGCTGAAAAAGGTATGAATCTGACTCTGCATGTCTGGCGTCAGAAGAACGCCAGCGACCCCGGTCGGTTGGAACAGTACCAGGCAAAGAACGTCAGCCCGGACAGCTCCTTCCTTGAAATGCTCGACCTGGTCAACGAAGACCTGATCAAGGAGGGCAAGGAACCGATCGTTTTCGACCACGACTGCCGTGAAGGCATCTGCGGCATGTGCTCCCAGGTGATCAACGGCATTCCGCACGGTCCCGACAAGGAAGCCACCGTTTGCCAGCTGCACATGCGGCGCTTCAAGGACGGCGACGCCATCTTCATCGAGCCCTGGCGTTCGAAGGCGTTCCCGATCCAGAAGGACCTGATTGTTGACCGCAGTGCCCTGGATCGCATCATCCAGGCCTACGGCTACACCTCGGCCCACACCGGTGGTGTGCCTGACGGCAACGCCACTCCGATTCCCAAGCCGGATGCCGACGCCGCCATGGATGCCGCCGCCTGCATCGGCTGCGGTGCCTGCGTCGCCGCCTGCCCGAACGCCTCGGCGATGCTCTTTACCTCCGCCAAGGTGTCCCAGCTGGCTCTGTTGCCGCAGGGCAAGGTTGAGGCCAGCCGTCGCGTCAAGGCCATGGTGGCCCAGCACGACGACGAAGGCTTCGGCAACTGCACCAACCACTATGAGTGCGAGGCCGCCTGCCCGAAGGCCATCAGCGTCAACTTCATTGCCCGGATGAACCGGGAATACCTCAAGGCGCTGCCGAAGGCCGACTGAGGTTAGCAAATCCGGATTTTCCATGGGGCGGGTC
>RFIO01000381.1 GCA_003695205.1 Deltaproteobacteria bacterium | reverse complement strand
TGTGCTCGGAGGGCTGATCGGCAGCAACATCCGCACCAGCGAAAACAAGATTCCCTTCCTCGGCGACATCCCGCTGCTCGGACGTCTGTTCCGCTCCGAGGGGTCCACGGCCCAGAAGACCAACCTGCTGGTCTTCATCACCCCGCACATCATTCGCGATGGCAAGGACCTGAGCAACATCACCCGACGCAACCAGCAAACCGGCCAGCGGATGCAGACCGAGGCGCTGCGACGTTCGATTCCGCCGGGCACCCTGTTCAACGACCTGCCGGCACCACCGACCACCGAGGAGAGCCCATGAAAGGATGGACCTCCTTCGGCACCATCCTGGTCGACCAGTTCGGCGTCAGCCAAGAACTGATCGACCGGGCGCTTGAACGCCAGGCGGCCGAAGGAGGCCGGCTCGACGACCTGCTGCTGGCCACGGGCGAGGTTGAGCGCGACACCCTGCGCGCCGCCCTGGCCCGCCAGCTCAATCTCAATTGGCTCGACAGCCTGCCCGAGCCGAAGGGGATTGCCGACCTGCTGGAGCTGCTGCCAATCACCTACCTGCGCGACAACCGCGTCTTTCCGGTCGAAAGGGACAACGGTCGTCTGCTGCTGGCCATGGCAAATCCCAACGACGGCTGGCCGGTCAACGACCTGGTCGCCCTGACCGGTGACCAGGTCGAAATCTGCCTGGCACCGGAAGAAGAGATTCAGCGCGCCATCAACCAGGCATACGAGCAGCGCGAGGGACACGCGGACGAACTGGCTCCCGACATCGGTGGCGACAGCGACGGGCGGCTGGAACCGGCCGACCTGCTCGACACCTCGGACGAGGCGCCGGTGATCCGGTTCGTCAACGGCCTGCTGACCAAGGCCTGTCGCGAGCGGGCCAGCGACATCCATATCGAGCCCTTCGAGACGGAACTGGTGGTGCGCCAGCGCATCGACGGCATCCTGTACGAGATCGTCCGCCCGCCGCGCCAGGCTCACCCGGCCATCGTTTCGCGCCTGAAGATCATGGCCGGTCTCGACATCGCCGAAAAACGTCTGCCCCAGGACGGGCGGTTCCGGGTGCGCATCGCCGGGCGCGATGTCGATATCCGCCTGAGCACCCTGCCGACCGCCTTCGGCGAGCGCCTGGTGCTGCGCCTGCTGGAACAGGGGGCCGGAGTCCTCGACCTGGCCGACCTGGGCATGGCCGCCGGGCTACGGGACCGCGTGGAAAAACTGATCCGCCAGCCGCACGGCATCCTGCTGGTCACCGGCCCCACGGGGTCGGGCAAGACCACTACTCTTTACGCGGCCCTGAGCCGACTCAACAGCCGCGACCGCAACATCATCACCGTCGAGGACCCCATCGAATACCAACTCGACGGCGTCGGCCAGATACAGGTCAATCCGAAAATCGATCTCACCTTTGCCAATGGCCTGCGCTCGATCCTGCGCCAGGACCCGGACATCATCATGGTCGGCGAGATCCGCGACCGGGAAACGGCCGAAATCGCCATTCAGGCGGCCCTGACCGGCCACATGGTCTTTTCGACCCTGCATACCAACGATGCCGCCGGCGCCCTGACCCGGCTGGTGGAGATGGGGGTCGAACCCTTCCTCGCGGCCAGCTCCATCGTTGCGGTGCTGGCCCAGCGGCTGGTGCGCCGGCTCTGCCCCGAATGTCGCGAGGCATACCAACCGGATGAGACGCTCAAAAAGGAACTCGGGCTGGAGACGGCAAAGGATGCGAGCCTGTACCGAGCCGTCGGATGTGACGCCTGCCTCGGCATCGGCTACCGGGGGCGTACAGGTATCTACGAACTGCTGGTCCTCGACGACGAGGTGCGCGAACTGCTGATGCAGGGCAAAGACGCGGTCGGCATCGCCTCATCTGCCATGGAGCGGGGCATGCGCCCCTTGCGGGCCGACGGCATCGACAAGGCCCTTGCTGGCGAAACCTCCATCGAGGAGGTCCTGCGGGTCACCCGCGAGGAGGCCTCCCAGGGGTAGGCGATGCCGAGCTACGAGTTCACAGGGTTCGACAGCCGGGGGCACAAGGTGACCGGCAGCATTGAAGCGCCGGGGCGCAGGGCCGCGATTGCCCAGCTGCGCCGCGACGGCACTTTTGTCACCGCGCTGCACGAAGCGGGCAGACGTGTCCGGAGCCGCTGGGTCATTCCCTGGCGCCGGGGCCTGCCCACGGACGAGCTCGCCCTGGCCAGCCGTCAGCTGGCAACCCTGCTCGGAGCCGGCCTCTCCCTCGACGAGGCCCTGGCCTCGACGGCGGGACAGCAGACCAACCTGAGGTTGCGCGATGCCCTGACGGCCACGCGCCAGGAGGTCCTGCAGGGAGAAAGCCTGCACCGGGCGCTGGCGCAAAGAGGCGGACTCTTTCCCGATTTCTTCATCAGCATGGTCGAGGTGGGTGAAACCGGGGGGCATCTCGACAAGATACTGGAACGCCTGGCGGATTTTCTCGAAGAGCGGGCCCGAATGCAGTCGAGGCTGGCCTCGGCGCTGGCCTACCCTCTGCTGATGCTGCTGGTCGGCTGCGGCGTCCTCTTCTTCCTGGTGACCTATGTTTTGCCCAACGTCACCCGGATGCTCACCGAACTGGAAATTCCCCTGCCCCTGAGCACGCGCACGCTGATCGGCATCAGTTCGCTGCTGCACGACTACGGCCTGCTCTGGCTGCTGCTGCTCGGCATTCTGCTGATTGTCCTGCGCAACCGGCTGGACACCGAAAAGGGCCGGTTGCGCCTCGACCGGCTCAAGTTGCGGCTCCCGCTGGTCGGCAGCCTCTACCTGCATCTGGCCAGCGCCCGCTTCGCCCGCACCGCCGCACTGTTGCTCGAAGCCGGCCTGCCGCTGCTGCGCACCCTCGATCTGGCGGGAAGGCTGACCGGCAACCGGGTCCTTTCATTGGCTGTCGACACCGCGAGCGAAAGGGTGCGCGAAGGAGAGAGCCTGGCCGAGGCACTGAGGAGCCAGCAGTGTTTTCCGGATCTGGTACCGCAGATGATTGCCATCGGTGAACGCAGCGGCGCCTTGCAGGATATGCTCGCCCGCCTTGCCGACAGTTACGAACGGCAGGTGGAAACCCGACTCGGGCGCCTGCTCGCCCTGCTTGAGCCGGCCATGATCCTGGTCATGGGCCTGGTGGTCGGCTTCATCGTCCTGGCCATCCTGCTGCCAATTTTCGAGGCCAGCCAGGGGCTGGGGTGAGAGGATAAAGACCTTCGTGATATCCTGCTATTGACTACCGAAGAAGGAGATTGACAAACCATGCGACTTAAAGGGCCAGTGGCCAACCAGCGCGGCTTCACGCTGATCGAAATTCTTGTCGTCGTTCTGATCCTCGGCATTCTCGCCGGCATCGTCGTGCCGCGCCTGCTCGACAAACCCGAGGAGGCGCGCCGTACCAAGGCCGCGGTGCAGATTCGCGGTCTCGAAGAGGCCCTGGCTATCTTCAAGCTCGACAACGGCTTCTACCCCGATACCGAACAGGGGCTTGAGGCCCTGGTCGAAAAACCCGCCACCGGCAGGATTCCGACCCGCTGGCGGGCCGGCGGCTACATCAAGAAGATTCCGAAGGATCCCTGGGGGAACGACTACATTTACATCTCCCCCGGGTCCCACGGTGATTTCGACCTCAGCTCCTATGGTGCCGACGGCCAGCCCGGCGGCGACGGCGATGACGCCGACATCAACGGCTGGGAACTGGAGTAGGACGAACCGCTGAGGGATTGACACTGAGGCTGGAAAAAAGAAGGTTCACTGGTCATGGAGCGAGGAGTTTTTGTCCAGATCAAGGAAGCCGAGGACGGGCGCGGAGGCGTAGCTGGCGCTACGCCGCACAAGCTCCGCCCACAGGCTGACGCCGTGCTGGGCAACAAGAACCGCTCCACCTCTCCCCGGACCTCCGCCACCGACCGGTATCGCCCTG
>RFIO01000051.1 GCA_003695205.1 Deltaproteobacteria bacterium | reverse complement strand
GGCCAGTGCCATGCTGGGGCGGGAGTTCCGGTCTCGCGGCGGCAGCGCGCCGATGCTGCGTCTGCTCTCGGGCATCTTTCTCATGGTCGGCTGCGCCGCCTTTATCGGCTGCCCGATCAAGCTGTTTCTGCGCCTGACCGCCGGCGACCTGACAACCCTGGCGGGTCTCGCGGGCCTGTTCGCAGGTGTCTGGATCGGCCTGAAAGGGCTGGCTGCCGGGGTCAGTTTCGAGCGCCCGGGGCGAGCCGGCGGCAGCGCCGGCTTCTGGCTGCCGGTCCTGGCCTTGGCGGGGGTGTCCGTCTACTGGCTGCGCCCCGAGTTCATTCAATTCTCCGTGCGCGGCAGCGGCGCCCAGCACGCCCCCGTAATGGCTGCCCTTGGCTCCGGCCTGCTGCTCGGGGGGCTGGCCCAGCGCAGCCGCTTCTGCGTTACCGGGTCGGTTCGTGATACCCTGCTTCTTGGCCGGCGCAATCCGTTGCTGTGGGGACTGGGCGCGTTTGTCGTCGTCGCCCTGCTCGTCAACCTTGCCAGCGGCCAGTTCCGCCCCGGATTGTACGGACAGCCGGGAGCCCACCTCGAGCATCTGTGGAGTTTTCTGGGCATGCTGCTGGTCGGCTGGCTTTCCGTGCTGATCGGCGGCTGTCCCTTCCGTCAGCTGATCAAGGCCGGGGAGGGGGATGCCGATGCCGGCCTGGTCGTTGTCGGGATGCTGCTCGGCGCCGGTCTGGTTCAGGCCTGGGGGCTGGCCGCGACCGCGGCCGGTGTTCCGCTGTATGGAAAAATCGCGGTTCTTGTCGGCCTGGCTTTTACCTCGATCAATGTTCTGCTCGCCCGCAGGACCGATGGCTGAAGGAGTTTTGCGGTATGGATGAAAATGTGCGGCCGGCGCGCCGAAGCGATATCATCTGGCGCCACGAAGCGCGGCGTGAACAGGAACTGCTTGAAGCCCAGGAGCGAGGCGAAGACATCTCCGATCGTGGTACCGTCATCCTGGTGGCCGGGGGGACCATGCACCAGCTCAACCTGCTGGGCGGAGAAATCTGGCGCCGCTGCGACGGCAACACGACCGTCGCCCGGATTGTCAGCGACCTGGCCGGCGAATACGATGTCGATCCCGCAGAGATCGACCGTGACGTCCGTGAATTCATCGAAGATCTGAACCAACGAGGCTGGATCAGCTATGAATGACACCAACGAGGGGCTTCTGAGTGCCCCCCTGACCTTCAACTGGACCCTCTCCTATCGCTGCAACTTCAGCTGCAGCCACTGCTACAGTCGCGAGGAGCAGGCCGAGGAACTGACTACCGACCGGATCTGCCTGATCGTCGATATCCTGGCGGACAAGAAGGTTCCCTTCGTCAACTTCGGGGGCGGAGAACCCCTGATTCGGGAGGACCTGTTTGACATCGCCTCCTACGCCAGCAGCCGCGGCCTGAACGTGTCGATGAACTCCAACGGCTGGCTGATCGATGCCGATGCCGCCGCCCGGCTCAGGCAGAGCGGCTTTCAGAGCGTCGGCATCAGCATCGACAGCGCCGAGGCCAGGCTGCACGACGATTTTCGCTGCATGCCCGGGTCCTGGCAGCGGGCCGTGGCCGCGCTGGATCATGTGCGTGGCGCCGGTATCAGACTGACAATGAGTTCGGTGATTTCCCGCATCAACTTCCGGAACTTCCGTGACCTGATCGCCCTGGCGCGCGATCATGGGGTGCAGACCCTCTACCTGCACAACTTCAAGTGCAGCGGTCGCGGCTTCAAGAATCGCGAGGACCTCGACCTGAGTCCTGAGGAGTGGAAGGCATTCTATGTCGAAGCTCTCGAGGTCAAAAACAGCCTCAGTGATCTGACCCTCTCCTTCGACGACCCGGTCATCGCGTCGCTGCCCGGCTACGATGCCGACCCGATGGTCAAGGGGAGCAGCTGCGGCAAGCTCAGCCTGCATCTGCGTCCCAACGGTGATATCACTCCATGCGGTTTCATTCCCCTGGTGGTGGGCAATATCCTTGCCCAGGATTTCGACGACATCTGGTACAACTCGCCGGTGCTGCTGAAGATGCGCCACAAGGAGGCCAAGGGCAAATGCGCCGGCTGTGCCGCCTATGGCGATTGTCTTGGCGGCTGCACCGCCCGCGCCTTTGCCACCACCGGCGATTTCTCCCAGCCTGACCCGCACTGCTGGAAATGACCGATGGCCATTGACCGGCTCGACGCGCCCCTGAGGCTGACCTGGACCCTGAGGACCGGTTCTCTTGACGCGCAGGCCATTGAATTGCTGGCGCGCAGGATCGCGCGGGCCGGTGTCTTTTTCGTTACCCTGCGCGGGGATTTCGCTGTCAGCAGGGAGCTGGATTCTGTTGCCGGCATCCTGCGCCATGCCGGAGTGCAGACGTCGCTGGTTCTTGAACCGCATGCCCTTGATGGGTTTGATGCGCCCGAGGGGCTGGCCGTTCTGCTCGACCTGACCGGTTTGCTGCTGCGCGATTCGGGCAGGCGGACGTTTGGTGAGGTGGAGGCGCGCCTGGCCGGCGCAACCGTTGCCGGTCTCAGTATGGTTCCGCTCCGTCCGCTCCTGGTCAGGGTGCCGGAACTCCTCGATTTTGCGGGAAGGATGGCGCTGCCGCTGCATCTGCCGAACGTTCCGCTGGTCGATGATCCTGATCATCTGGGCCGCCTGCTCCCCGGGGCGCGGGATCTGCTTGGGCTTGCCGATGCTCTGGCCCGGTCCGACCGCTCCGCCTGGCCGCAACAGGTAGTCGCCCACGATCTGTTCCTCTGGGACCTGCTCTTCCCGGGTCGTGACCGGGATCAGTATATCGGCTGCCAGGCCGGCAACAGCATCGCCCACATCGATGCCGATGCTGTTCTGCATCCCTGCATCTCATGGCCTCAGCCGCTGGGGTGCCTGCTGGAGGATGACCTCGTCAGCCTCTGGCAGACGTCCGGCCGGCAGGCGTTGCTCCAGGGGCTTGAAACTCCGCCCTCAGGCTGTGGTGACTGCGCCGTTCTCAATCGCTGCCATGGTGGTTGCCGGGGACTGGTTCAGGCCAGGGGCAGTGAGGACAGCCCCGACCTCATGTGCCCGGGGCCCCGCCCGGCCGACCGGCAGTCGTGATGACATCCGTGCCGGCATTGAACGGGCCAGATTTTCTGCTGGCAAATCCCTGTCAATCCAGTATCATGGCTCACTGATGGCGATTTATCTCGACAATGCCGCGACCTCGTTTCCCAAGCCGGAAGCGGTCTACCGGGCCGTCGACCAGGCCCTTCGCCATGCCGGCGGCAATCCGGGGCGGGGTGGGCACGGCCTGACCCTGGAGGCCGGTCGCATCGTCCTTGACGCGCGTGAGAGCGCTGCCCGTTTTTTCGGCGTTCGCAACTCAGAGCGGGTTGTCTTCACCCCCAGTGCCACCGAGGCCGTCAATCTGGCCCTGTTCGGTCTGCTGACGGCCGGTGACCGGGTGCTGACCAGCAGTATCGAGCACAACGCCGTGCGCCGGCCGCTGTATCGGCTTCAGCAACTCGGCATCGAGGTCGTGTCCCTGGCCTGTGATCCTGATGGAAGGCTTGACCTGGACGACCTGGAGCAACAGGCTAGCAGGGGGGCCAGACTGCTGGCAATCAGCCACTGTTCCAACGTGACCGGAACTCTGCAGCCGCTTGTGGAGATCGCCACTGTCTGCCGCCGGTTCGGTGTCAGGCTGCTGGTCGATGCTGCCCAGAGCGCCGGCCACGTCGGTATCGATGTCGGGGCGCTCGGTATCGATTTGCTGGCTGTTCCCGGCCACAAGGGATTGCTTGGCCCGGCCGGCACCGGTCTGCTCTGCGTTGCCGAGGATATCCGACTGGAGCCGCTGGTCTACGGAGGCACCGGGGTCAATTCCACCTCGCTGGACATGCCCGACCGTCTGCCGGAACGCTTTGAGGCAGGTACTCCCAACGTCCCCGGTCTGGCAGGCCTTCAGGCAGGCATCGCCTGGCTTGAAGAGAGCGGCTCAGACATGATCGCCGCCCGGGTCGATGCCCTGACCGACAGACTCCGGAGAGGGCTCGAGGTTGTCGACCGGGTCAAGCTGTTCGGTCCGGGAGCCGATAAGGTGAGGGGGTCGGTCGTTTCTTTTGTCATCGAGGGGCAGGATCCGTCCGTGACGGCCTTCCACCTCGACCGGGAATATGGTATCTGTGCCCGCGCCGGGCTGCACTGCGCCCCCGAGGCGCATCGCACCATCGGTACCTTCCCCGAGGGGACGGTCCGGTTCAGTCCCGGTCCCTTTACCACGGAAACCGAGGTCGACCAGGCGGTCGAGGCCGTTTCGGAACTCGCTCGCCGGGCCTGAACCTCAATTCAAGGAGTAAAGCCATGCGCGCAATTATACTGCCGGCTCTGTTGCTTCTGGTCCTGACCGCCTGTTCGATTCCTCCGGACAAACCGGTCACCCGCCAGGAACTGATGGCGACGCGAATCTACAACTATTATGTCATCGAGGAATCGCCTGAGATGATTCTCAACGCCCTCAACAGGGATGGCGAAGTAGTCATTGCCACCAAACGCAACATTCCCGGAAAGAACTACCCGGTGCATCTCAAGCTGCTGGCAACCTCCGAAGGGATCGAAGTCGTCGATTACGACCGCTAGCCAGCCGGTGTTGACCATCTCACTATCCTGTTGCCGGATTCACAGATACCCTGCCGGTGTTGTCCGGCCAATCTGGTGGCAACCGAACTGAAAAACAGCCTGTCAGGGGAGAGCGCTTTATGCGCAAGAAAATCTTTGTTCTCGATACCAACGTCCTGCTGCACGATCCTGCCGCCATCCACAAGTTCGAGGACAACGACGTTGCCATTCCCATTACCGTCATCGAGGAGATAGACGGTTTCAAGAAGAGCCTGAGCGAAACCGGCCGCAACGCGCGCCAGGTGAGCCGTCTGCTCGATGAACTGCGGCAGAAGCACCACCTGACCCAGGGTGTGCCCCTTGAATCGGGTGGCACCCTCTCGGTTCAGCTCTATACCGAGGATGCCCTCAAACGCCTGCCGCCCGAGCTGCGCACCGAACGCGGAGACAACCGCATCCTGGCGGTGGCCCTGAAGTTGCGCGACGAACGGCAGGACCCTGTCATCTTTGTCACCAAGGATACCAACCTGCGTATCAAGGCCGATGCTCTCGGGCTGAAGGCCGAGGATTACGAATCGGACAAGGTGTCCATTGACGAGCTGTATCCCGGGTCGGCCGAGGTCCTGGTTGCCGGTGACCAGGTTGATCGTTTCTACAGTGAAGGGCACCTCGATCTCGAAGGCGACTACCATCCGAACCAGTGCCTTACTCTTGTCGATGAGGCCAACCCGTCCCACACGGCGATCGGCCGTTACCAGGCTGCGCTCAAGCGGGTCCTGCCCCTGATTCCGGTTCCCAAGGAAGGCCTCTGGGGCATCCACCCCCGCAACCGCGAACAGCAGTTCGCCTTCGATCTGCTGCTCAACGACGATGTGCAGCTGGTCACCCTGGTCGGCATGGCGGGAACCGGCAAAACCCTGCTGGCCCTGGCGGCCGGTCTGCACATGACCGCCGATGAAAACCAGTACAGCCGCCTGCTGGTTTCGCGCCCGGTCTTTCCCCTTGGACGGGATCTCGGATTTCTTCCCGGTGATGTCGAAGAAAAGCTGGCCCCCTGGATGCAGCCGATTTTCGACAATGTCGAACTGCTGCTCGGCTCAGTGGACGAGGGCGGCAAGCGCAAGCGGGGCTATCGTGAGCTGGTTGATCTGGGCCTGCTGGAAATCGAGGCCCTGACCTATATCCGCGGCCGCTCGATTCCCCAGCAGTATCTCATTGTTGACGAGGCCCAGAACCTGACGCCGCACGAGATCAAAACCATCATCACTCGCGCCGGTGACGGCACCAAGGTCGTTCTGACCGGCGATCCGTACCAGATCGACAATCCCTACGTCGACTCCTCCAGTAACGGCCTGACCTACGTGGTGGAGAAGTTCAAGGAGCAGGATATCGCCGGGCATATTACCCTCAGAAAAGGGGAGCGCAGCTGCCTGGCGGAATTGGCCGCAAACCTGCTCTGAGGTGGTAATCTGCTGAAATGCAATGCCCGGGTACCGATGACATGAAAGTCCTCTGCATCGAGTCTTCCTGCGATGAGACAGCCGCCGCCGTTGTACGCAACGGTCGGGAAGTCCTCTCCAGCGTGGTCGCTTCCCAGGTCGATATCCACGCCCTGTACGGTGGCGTTGTGCCGGAAATCGCATCGCGAAGACATCTCGACGCCATCATGCCGGTTATCGAGCAGGCCCTTGAGCAGGCCGGAATGACCCTGGACGACATCAATGGCGTGGCGGCCACGCGCGGGCCCGGACTGGTCGGCGCTCTCCTGGTTGGTCTGTGTACCGCCAAGGCGCTGGCCTGGGGCCGGGGGGTGCCCCTGGTCGGCGTTCACCATATCGAAGGGCACATCCTCGCTCCCTTTCTCGAAACTGAGTTGGACTTCCCCTATGTGGCCCTGGCTGTCTCAGGCGGTCATACCCACCTCTACCGGGTCGACGGCATCGGCCGTTACCGCCTTCTGGGACAGACCCTTGACGATGCTGCCGGTGAGGCCTTCGACAAGGTCGCCAAGCTGCTGGGACTCGGCTACCCCGGAGGCGCGGTTATCGACCGGCTGGCCGGACAGGGTAATCCCGAGGCAGTCCGTTTCCCACGGCCGATGCTCAAACGCGACAACCTGAATTTTTCATTCAGCGGCATCAAAACGGCCGTGATGAACCATGTGAAAAGCCTTGGTGATGTCGTTCCCGAACACCATGCCGATATCGCCGCCTCATTCCAGGCGGCGGTGGTTGAAGTCCTGACCAGAAAGACCGTGGCCGCGGCCGAGGAGGAGAGGGTCGATAGGATTGTCGTTGCCGGGGGCGTCGCCTGCAATTCGGGCCTGCGCCGAGCCTTCGCAACCCTGGCTGAGGCTCGGGGGATCAGGGTGGTTTTCCCTTCTCCGGCCCTGTGTGGCGATAACGCCGCTATGCTAGGGGTCGCGGCTGATGCCTACCTTCGCCATGGGCGACATGCAAGCCTGGAATGCAACGCGCTGCCGGTCTGGTCTCTGGAAGAGGCCGGATTTCAGGAGTGAGTGGCCATGTACCGGCGCTGGGGGATTGCCAGAGGGTTGAAGCTGTTTTTCATCCGCTTCGTGCGTCTGAAGGGGACCCCCCACGAAGTCGGCAAGGGCTTCGCCCTCGGGATCGCCATCGGCATGACACCGACTTTCGGTTTTCAGATGATACTGGCCGCGCTTGCCGCCTGGGTTCTCCGGGAGAGCAAGGTTGCCGCCATCCTGGGGGTCTGGATCACCAACCCCCTGACCGCCCCGGTCATTTACGCTCTCGAATATGAAACCGGCCGTACCATGCTGCAGATGCCCCACGCCAGCCTGCCCCAAACCTACAGCTACGAATCCCTCAGCCAGCTTGGCTGGGACGTCATGCTCCCCCTGGGACTGGGCAGCCTTGTCTGGGCCATTGTTGGCTGGCTCGGCGCCTATTTTCTCTGTCTCCGTCTTGCCCCGGTGTTGCGCAGGATCCGTATCACTCGCTGGCCCAGAACGAAAAGGCCGTCATGAACCAGTTTCGTCACAGGGCCCGCAAGCGTTTCGGGCAGAATTTTCTGCGGGACCAGGCCATCATCGCCCGGATTTTCGCCGCCGCCGATATCGCCCCGACCGACCGGGTGCTTGAAATCGGCCCGGGGACGGGCGCATTGACCCGCGGTCTGCTGCAGAAAGCCGCAAAGGTTGTGGTCCTTGAACTGGATCGGGACCTGGTGGCCCGGTGGCAGGAGGACCCGGCCGAAAATCTCGAGGTGGTCGCCGGAGATGCCCTCGCGCTCGACTGGCGGCAGTTCGCACCGATGGCGCCACTGAAGATGGTCGCCAATCTTCCCTACAACATCTCTTCACAGGTCCTGTTTCGCATCATTGAAAACCGCCGGCTCTTTTCCCGGCTGGTGCTGATGTTTCAGAAGGAGGTCGGTGACCGGCTGCTGGCTGTTCCCGGAACCCGTGACTACGGGATCCTGTCGGTCTGCGCGCAGCTGTGGTTCGATATCCGACGGGTCTGTCACGTGCCGCCCCAGGCCTTTCGTCCGGCACCGAAAGTCGATTCGGTGGTGCTGTTGTTCGAACCCCTGTCCGAACCCCGGGTTCAGGTCGCAGACGCGGCACTCTTCGACCGGCTGGTGCGCGGAGCTTTCAGGCAGCGGCGCAAAACCCTGCGCAACTCGCTTCAGGGGGCGGGGTTTTCGACCGAAAGGATCGATGCCGCCCTGCGTTTAGCCGATATAGAGCCGTCGCGACGCGGCGAAACCCTCGGCCTTGAGGATTTCGCCCGTCTGACAGCCTGTTGGCTGCAGGCCGGTGAACATTGAAACCAGAACATTCAGGGAGCCAATAGATGTCTTCAGGTACCGACTGGGTTGCCCGTGTCAACGGCACCCCCATAAGCCGATTCGACCTTGATAACGCCATGCAGGGATACGCGATGCAGGAGTATCGCCAGACCCTCGACCAGCTTGACGCCGAGCGCCGGCAGGAAGCGGAAACCTTCGCCCTGGAAAAGCTGATCGCGCGCGAACTGATTTTTCAACAGGCCCTGGCCGAAGGTTTCGTTGCCGATGAGGCTGCCCTGGCGGCCGAGTTGAAAAAGATTGTCGACAACTTCCCAAGTGTGGAGGAGTTTGAAGGCACCCTGAAAAAGGCCGGTCTCGATTTGGCCGATTATCAGCGCATGTTGCGGCAGGATGTCACCGTCAACCAGATGTCCGAACGAAAGGTTGCGAACCTGCCGGAACCGACCGATGAGGAGATTGAGAGCTTTTATCGTGCCAACACCGATCGCCTGGTCAGGCGAGGCAGGGTGCGTGCCAGTCATTTGCTGGTTAAAATCGACGATGAAGGGCGCGAGAAGGCCCTTCAGGTCGCTGTCGACCTGAAGGGGAAGGCGACTTCTGAAAATTTCGCCGAACTGGCCCGGCGCCATTCCGCCTGTCCGAGCGCTCCCGGGGGAGGCGACCTTGGCTACTTCCGGAAGGGAGACATGGTGCGCAGTTTCGAAGACGCCGCTTTTTCCCTGCCGGTCGGAGCGATCAGCGAACCGGTCGAAACGCAGTTTGGGTTTCACCTGATCCATGTGATCGACCGCGAGGATGACGTGCCGTTGACTCTGGAGGAGGCACGCGAACAGATCGTCGGATTTCTCAGACAGCAGGCCGGTAGTGAATGCCTGAAGGCCTGGGTGGAAAACCTCAGGTCGAAGGCGAATATCGAATTGGCCTGATAGACCCGAGCGGGGCCGATCTTGCTCGGGGCCCGCTCACCCTTTGGACACGGAGGAAACCGTGGAGACTATTGTCGACCAACATGGCAACCGGCTGTCCAGGCAGAAAATCGATGAAAAACTGAATACCGCCCTGATGTTGCTGACCCAGCGCCACAGGCAGGAGGCGGCCCGGATCCGCAACCTTGCGAGTATCCTGCGCGACCATACGCCCTTGGGGTTTTTCGTGGCTCCGACCACCGACCGCCTGGCCTTCTGGGTCGAAACTTTCTGGGAATTTCTCCAGCTCAGAACCGACCCTGTCGCTGTCCGCTGTCTGCCGCTGCGCAGCGGGCAGAGAGCCTTCCTTCTGTCCAACTGTCCGGACGCGCCCTACCTGCTTCACACTGTGCAGATGTGCCTGGCCAGGATGCAGGTCCGGTTCCAGGTTGTCTGCCACCCGATTTTCGGAACAGTGCGTGAACAGGGTCGACTGGTGTCCCTCGGAGCACCGGACCGGGGCACCCTGGAATCCTTCATCGTGATCGAGCTGTTCGATGTCGCACCCGAGCGTTTTGACGCCATTGAGCTGGAGGTGGCACGCTGCCTGGGGCTGGTTCTTCAGGTTGACCGGGACCGGCCGATGCTGCGCCAGCGGCTTGAGCAGATGGCATCCCTGCCTGACAGCAACAGCGCCTTCTGGTCCTGGCTGGCCGACGGAGCTTTCCTGCCGTTTTCCTACAAGCGTCTTGAACTGGAAGGCGAGGGGAATACGGCCTGCCTGGTGGAAACGCCAGAAGAAGGGTGCGGGCTGCCCTGGGAAGTGGTCCAGTTCGATGTCGGCATCAGGCAGCCGCTGAGTGAACTTCCGGAGCGCTTCCGTACCCGCATCGCGCGCCAGTCGCGTGAAGTGGTCGAGGCGAGTGAAAGACCCAGTCCCATCTTCAGGGACGAGCGGCTGATCTATGTCGGCTGTCGCAGCAGCGAGGGTGGCAAACCGGTGGAACATGCCTTTCTCGGCCTGTTCTGCCCCGGGGTCCAGGATGAAGCGGCTCTTGCGGTCGAACCGCTCAAGGCACGGCTGGAGGGAGCCTTGCGCCGCCTCTGCATTCCGCCCCAGAGCCATGATCACCGCAAGGTCGTCGAGATTTTCAATACCTTTCCCAAGGTCGAGCTTTTCTTTTTTACCGACGCGGAACTCGACCGGCTGGTGCATTCCTTCACCCAGATCTACAGGCATGAAACCGTCCACCTGGTGCCGGCACACAGTCTCGCGGTCAGGGGCCTGACCCTGCTGCTGATCATGCCCGCGAGCTTCTACGGTCCGATGACCAGGCCGCGCATGGAGAGCTTCCTGCGGCGCTTTTTTGCCACCGACCAGGTCGAAACCCGGGTCATCCATGTCTCGTCCAGCTATCTGAGCCTGCACGTCAGCGTCGAGACCGGCGAATTTGACATCCAGTTCGACGAAACCCGGCTCGAACGCGGACTGACACGCCTGTGCCGTCCCTGGACGCTCAGCCTGCGGAAAATCCTTGAACGTGAAGAAAATGAAGCCGCCGACCGGTTGTGGGACCGTTACCGTGAGGTTTTCAGCCCTGAGTACCAGCACCTGTTTCATCCGCGCTTCGCCGTGCGCGACATTCGAGCCATCGAGGGGCTGCTGGAAGACGAGCTGGAGAGATTCGCCATCTGGGGACCGATGCCCGGCAGTGCCCAGACATTCCGGCTGCAGTTCTACAGCCTGCATCAAAGCTACCTGAACGCGCTGATGCCCTATCTGGAAAACCTCGGGGTCAATGTCCTCGATGAAGTCGACTTCTGCTTCGAATTCGATTCGCGGCGTGTTTACCTGAAGAGTTTTTCCATTCGGGCCGGCAAGGGGGCTCTGCCGCTCTCGCCGTTGCGCGGCCACCTGGTCGATGCCCTGACGGCCCTGCGACGGGGTGAACTGGAAAACGACTATCTGAACCGTCTGTTGTTGTTGACCGGGCTCGACTGGAAACAGGTCGATGTTTTTCGCGCCTACCGGAACTACTATTTTCAGCTTGGTTCGCGCTATTCCAAGCGCCGGGTCGCCTTTGCCCTGATCAACAACCCCGAAGTTGCCAAGCTGCTCTACCGCTATTTCGAGGCCCGCTTCAGGCCCGACGCCGACAAGGAGAATTGCGCCGAACGGGAAGAACAGGTTCTTTCTCCTCTGCGCCTTGAGTTGGCCCAGACCCTTGAACAGGTGCCCGACGCCAACGAGGATGATATCCTCCGGCTGATCTTCAACCTGATCGATTCGACCATCCGCACCAACTTCTTCATCAGGCGTGACCGGGACGATTATTTCATCGCCTTCAAGATCAGCGCCATCGGCATTATCGATATGCCGGCCCCCCGCCCCATGTTCGAGACCTATGTTCACAACGCCCACATGGAGGGGATTCACCTGCGCGGCGGAAAGGTTGCCAGGGGGGGGATACGCTGGTCCGACCGGCCGGATGATTTCCGCACCGAGATCCTCGACCTGATGAAAACCCAGATGACAAAGAACGCCCTGATCGTGCCGGTCGGCTCCAAGGGCGGCTTCATCGTCAAGGATACCTGGCAGACGCGGGAGGAAGGGCTTGATCTGTCCAGGCGCGCCTACCAGACCCTGATGCGAGGGTTGCTCGATTTGAGCGACAACAGGGTGGGAGACAAGGTCGTTCGGGCTGAAGGGCTGGTCGCCTGGGACGGTGATGATCCCTACCTGGTTGTGGCGGCTGACAAGGGGACGGCGCATCTGCCGGATACGGCCAATGCCGTCAGCGCCGAATACGGCTTCTGGCTCGGCGACGCCTTTGCCAGTGGCGGCTCCAGAGGCTACGACCACAAGAAACTCGGTATCACCGCCCGGGGGGCCTGGGAATGTGTCAAACGACATTTTCGCGAGCTGGGCGTCGATGTCCAGTCCGATCCGGTCTCGGTGGTGGGTATCGGCGACATGAGCGGTGACGTGTTCGGCAACGGCATGCTCCTTTCCCGGGCAATCAGGCTTCGCGCGGCCTTCAACCATATGCATATCTTCCTTGATCCTGACCCTGATCCCGAGGTCAGCTGGCAGGAGCGCAAGCGCCTGTTCGAGCTGCCGCGTTCAACCTGGGAGGACTACAAGCCCGAGTTGATCTCCAGGGGGGGCGGTGTCTTTCGGCGCGATGCCAAGGAGATTCAACTTTCGCCCGAGGTGCGTGAATGGCTGGGCATCCGCCATGACAGGATTGATCCCAACGGCCTGATCCGCCTGCTGCTCTCCGCCGAGGTCGACCTGATCTGGAATGGCGGCATCGGCACATACGTCAAGGCCAGCTATGAGAAACATGCCGATGCCGGCGATCGGGCCAACGATCCAGTGCGCATCGATGCCACCGAACTGCGCGCCCGGGTTTTTGGAGAGGGGGGCAACCTGGGTCTGACCCAGAAGGCTCGCATCGAATACGCCCTGCGGGGCGGCCGCATCAACACCGATGCCATCGACAACAGTGGCGGGGTCGACTGCAGCGACCATGAGGTCAATCTGAAAATTTTCCTGCACCATGTCATGGGTGGCAAGGACGTTCCCGACCAGGAGACACGCGACCGTATCCTCGAAGCGGTGACCGACGAGGTCTGCTCGCTGGTGCTGCACAACAACTACACCCAGAGTCTCTGCCTGAGTCTCGATGAGCTTCGGTGTCGCGAAGATGCCGGCCCCTTCCTCGACCTGACCGACCGTCTGGTTGATGTCGGACTGCTCGACAGGGAAGGGGAGGATCTGCCGCCCGCCAAGGTGGTGCTGGCCCGTTCCTCTCGTTCCTACGTCAGGCCTGAGCTGACCAAGCTGCTGGCCTACGCCAAGATGCAACTGTATCAGGCGATCCTTGAAAGCGACCTCGTGACGACCGACCTCGCTTTCGATGACCTGCAGTCCTATTTTCCTGTTGCGGTAAAGAAAAAGTTCGGCCGTACTCTGGCCAGTCACCCGCTGGCCAGAGAGATTGTCGCCACGGTCATGACCAACCGGGTTGTCGACCAGGCCGGGGCATCTTTCTGTGATCGTCTCGCCCGGGCAACCGGCAGCTCCCTGACAGAGGTCGCAAGGACCTACCTGTTCGCCGATCGGCTCTTCGAGGCGTCAACGCTGCGCGCGTGGATTTTCGGGCAGGACAACCGTATGCCGGCCGGGCGCCAGCATCAGCTGCTGCTCGAAATCGAAACGACTTTGGCCCGATTCTGCCTTCGGGCCCTTGTTTCCGGGTTCCGGCTGGATTATCGCAAAAAGGACCTGAAGGCCCTGCGGCGCAGGCTGGACAGCTACCTGAAACACATCGAAATCGCCGATGATATCCAGGGTGACTTCCCTGAAGATCTCCGGCAGCAGTTTGCCGCCCTCCGGGCCGTTGATCAGTTCCTGCCGGTGGTTGTCCTCGCCGACACTGTCGGACGGGATATTTCCGATGTTCAGCCCGTCTACCAGAATGTCCATGACCATCTCGGACTGGGGAGCCTGCTGGCTCAGCTCGAAACGGTGCCGGTGCGGGACCGATGGGATCGTCTGGCCAGGGAATCCCTGCGGGCGCAGCTGGTGACCCTGACCACTGAGCTTGCCGCCGATGTTATGACCGAGGCCGGCGGCGACCTGCGAGCCTACCTTGAACCGAGGCGGGCGCTGACCCAGGTCTACCGCAACCAGCGGCGCCGCCTGGGGGAGGGCAGGCCGGACAACCTGCATCCGCTCATGGTTCTCGCCGGCAGCCTCGGTCGGCTTTTGCGCAAACATTCCTGATGTGAGGTGAATTGACGTCATGCCGATGAAAAAACGCCAGCTTGGGCCCTGTGTCACCTTCTTTCCCCAACCGACCACCCTGATCGGCACGGTGGATCCTGAAGGACGGGTCGACCTGATGACCGCATCCTGGGCCGGAATCGTCAGCAAGACGCCGCCGACCATGGCCGTCTCGCTCAACAAGAGCCGTCTGAGTTACGACAATATCCGCCGAACAGGATGCTTCACTGTCAACTGCGTCCCCTCCGGCCTGGCCGTTGAGGCCGATTACTGCGGAATCCGTTCGGGACGCGATCGCGACAAGACCGCCGTCACCGGCCTGGAACTTGATCAGGCCGAACAGGTAGACGCGCCTCTCGTGCGGGCCTGTCCACTCAATGTCGAATGCCGTGTCACCGGCGAAGTCGAACTGGGAGACTATCGCCTCATTCTTGGTGAAATCCTGCAG
This sequence comes from Deltaproteobacteria bacterium, assembly GCA_003695205.1. Taxonomy (GTDB): domain Bacteria; phylum Desulfobacterota; class Desulfuromonadia; order Desulfuromonadales; family Geothermobacteraceae; genus Geothermobacter. Next base: position 5,173 of record RFIO01000051.1, on the reverse strand, counting down.
ATCCACGCTGTGGAAGAGGCTTTCGACGAGGTCGGTGGTATTGAGCCCCAGGCCTTCGACCCGCTCGTCTATCTCGGTGGCATCCGCCAGTACTGGTCCCTGGGAGGGCATATTGCAGATGCATACCGGGATGGTCTGGCCCTTGAAAAAAATGGTGAAGACCAGGGCTGATTCGACTGTTTGGTCCGGATTAAAAATTGTCTGGACCTGCCCGATACCCTGTGGTATACGCTAGAACGCTTTTTTACGGGGGGATGCCCATCCCCGGGGCAGTTGCCTGACCGGCCCGGAACCCTTGTGGTCTGGAGCCAATTGAGTCGGACAACGGGCCACCAAGCATACCGCCTGGATCCGCGGACCGGGACGGAAGGTATGAGCCGGCTTCAACTGCCCGCGTCTTTCCTGGCGTGGTTGCGGTCTGTCTGCGCCTTTCGGTCCGCCGAAGGCGCATTTTTCGTTCCGGAGCAGTGAAGAAAAATGGCACAGAAGACGATTCTCGATTTGCGCAGGATGAAGGACGAGGGAGAGAAGATCACCGTCCTGACAGCCTACGATTACCCTTTCGCCCGACTGATGGATGCCGAGGGGATAGACGTTATTCTGGTCGGTGACTCGGTCGGATCGGTCGTCAGCGGCTATGACACCACCCTCCCGGTGACCATGGACGAGATGCTCTACCACACCCGCGCCGTTGTGCGCGGCGCCTCAGGGGCCCTGGTTGTGGCGGACATGCCGTTTATGTCGTACCAGGCCGACATCATCGAAGCGCGGCGCAACGCCGGCCGGTTGATCAAGGAGGGCGGCGCCCAGGCGGTCAAGCTCGAGGGAGGGATGAACATGGCCGAGACCATCCGGGCCCTGGTCGACATCGACATCCCCGTTGTCGGGCATATCGGTCTGACGCCCCAGTCCATTCACCGCATGGGCGGTTACAAGGTACAGGGTCGACAGGAGCAGCAGGCCGAACGCCTGCTCGCCGATGCCAGGGCCGTGGAACAGGCCGGAGCATGTGCCGTGGTGCTCGAGGCGATTCCGGCCTCCCTTGCCGGGAAAATCACCGCCGAGCTGGCCATCCCGACCATCGGTATCGGCGCCGGACCCGACTGCGACGGACAGGTGCTCGTCATTCATGATATTCTCGGACTCTGCGAGAAGTATTCGCCCAAATTCGTCAAGCAGTATGCCGATGCCGCCACGCTGATCCGCGGCGCCGTGCGCGACTATATCGACGAAGTCAAAAAGGGCGCCTTCCCGACCGAGAAGCACAGTTTTAAATAGGCAGTGACGAGTGACGAGTGACGAGTGACGAGTGACGAGTGACGAGTGATATGGAGATTATCCGTTCGACAAGTGAGATGCAGAGCCGCTGCCTTGCGCTGCGCGAGGCCGGCAAACGCATTGCGTTTGTTCCTACCATGGGCTGGCTGCATGAGGGGCACCTTTCGCTTCTGCGCGAGGGGCGCCGGCGCGGCGATGTCCTGGTGCTGTCAATATTCGTCAACCCGACCCAGTTCGGCGAGAACGAGGATTTCGACAGCTATCCGCGCGATCTGGACAGGGATGCCGCCCTGGCGGAATCGGTTGGCGTCGACCTGATTTTCGCCCCCGAGGCCGCGGACATGTATCCACGCGGCTATCGCACCTTCGTCGATGTGACCGGGCCGATGACCGAGGTGCTGTGCGGCGCCAGCCGACCCGGACATTTCCGCGGGGTCACCACGGTTGTGACCAAGCTGTTTACTATCGTCCAGCCCCATGTCGCCCTGTTCGGCCAGAAGGATTTCCAGCAGCTGGCCGTGATCCGCCGTATGACGGGCGATCTGAATTTGCCGGTCGAGGTTGTCGGTATGCCGATCGTGCGCGAAACCGACGGGCTGGCCATGAGCAGCCGGAATGTCTACCTGACCGACGACCAGCGCCGGCAGGCCCTGGCTCTGAGCCGTTCCCTGGATCTCGCCCGCGGGCTGGTCGCCGCCGGCGAGCGGGATTCGGCCAGGATTATCACCGAAGTTCGCTCCCTGATCGAGGCTGAGCCGGAGACGCGCATCGATTACGTCAATATCTGTCACCAGGACAGTCTGCAGGAACAGCCTGAGGTCGACGCCGATTCGGTCCTGCTGCTGGCGGTTTTCGTCGGCCAGACCAGGCTGATCGATAATGGTCACCTGATGGCGACAGGGCGGGATTCCTGACCGCGGACAGGATTTGTGATGACACCGAAAGAGGCCGCGCGCGCCAACCTGGAAAACCTCTACCGCATCTTCACCGTTCCTGAAACGCCCGACACGACCCTGGGAGCCATCGACCGTGAGATCACCGAGGACGTCGCCGGTTTTCTCCAGGCGCATATCGTCGCACTCGAGCGCAGCCTCGAGGACATCGAGGACGATTTCGCTGATCCGGATATCCCCGAGGAACCGACCTACGTTTCCGACTACACCGAGTTCATCAAGGAAAAGCTGGTTGCCCATTCGGTGCATACCGCCGCGCCCGGTTTCGTCGGGCACATGACCTCGGCGCTCCCCTATTTCATGCTGCCGCTGTCCCGGCTGATGACGGCGCTGAACCAGAACCTTGTCAAGGTGGAAACCTCCAAGGCCTTCACGCCGATGGAACGCCAGGTGCTGGCCATGCTGCATCGACTGGTCTACCGGGATGGCGACGAGTTCTACCGGCGGTGGATGCACGACAGCACCCACGCCCTGGGGGCCTTCTGCTCCGGCGGCACTATCGCCAATGTCACTGCGCTCTGGACCGCGCGCAACCTGCTGTGCGCTCCCGCCGACGGCTTTGGCGGCATTGCCCGTGAGGGGTATGCCGCGGCCCTCGAGCATCTCGGCTGCCGGGGCCTTGCCGTGCTGGTGTCGCGCCGGGGGCATTACTCGCTGGGCAAGGCCGCCGACCTGCTCGGTATCGGCCGTGACAACCTGGTCAGGGTCGATACCGACAGTTGCAACCGGATCGATCTTGACGCCCTGCGCGGCGAACTCGACACCCTGAAACAGAAAAACATTCGGCCGCTGGCCATCGTCGGTATCGCCGGGACAACCGAGACAGGGCACGTCGATCCCCTGAACGACCTGGCCGATATCGCGGCGCAAGTCGGCTGCCACTTCCACGTCGACGCCGCCTGGGGCGGCCCGACCCTCTTTTCCCGGAAACACAGGCACCTGCTGGATGGCATCGAGCGCGCCGATTCGGTGACTCTCGATGCCCACAAGCAGCTTTATGTCCCCATGGGGGCAGGCATGGTTCTGTTTCGCGACCCTGCCTCTCTCAGGGCCATCGAGCACCATGCTGCCTATATCCTGCGCGAGGGATCCAAGGACCTGGGCAGCCATACCCTCGAAGGGTCCCGTCCCGGCAAATCGATGCTGGTGCATGCCGGCCTGTGCATCATGGGCCGCAAGGGCTATGAACTGCTGATCGACATCGGCATCGACCGGGCGCGGCAGTTCGCCGACCTTGTCCGCGCACATGATGACTTCGAACTGATGTCCGAACCGGAACTGAATATCTTCACCTACCGTTTTGTCCCCCGCTGGGCATCGGCCGCGCTGGCCGGGGCTGAAGGGGACGTGCGCGTCGAAGCCAACAAAATTCTCGACGAACTGACCCGGCAGATTCAGAAACGCCAGCGCGAGGCCGGTAAAACCTTCGTCTCCCGGACCACGCTTCAGTCATCCCGCTACGACCGGCAGATGCTCACCGTCTTCCGGGTGGTTCTGGCCAACCCGCTGACGACCGGGGAAATCCTCCGCGACATCCTGGCCGAGCAGCTCGACATTGCCGGCCACCCGGAGGTACTGCCCCTGCAGCGCCGGCTGGCGGAGATTCTCGAAATCCCGGAACCGGGACTCTGAAACGAAACACCATGGCGCTTTTGGCTGCAGCACGGCTGCTTTTCCCCGTTTCATCACCACCGATCGAAAATGGCGCCCTGCTGATCGACGGTGGGCGCATCCGGGCCGTCGGCACCCTCGCGGATCTGCGCTCACAGGTGGTCGGCGCCCGGGTCGTTGATTACGGTGATCGTGTCATCCTGCCCCCCCTGGTGAATGCCCATACCCACCTGGAACTGACCGGCTTTCCTGAATGGCTGGCAGAAGGGGAGGGACATCTGCCCGACGGGGATTTTACCGCCTGGCTGCTGCGGGTGATTGCGGTGAAGCGGTCCCTGGACCTCGAGGCGCATCGCCAGGCCATCCGTGACGGACTCGAGATGTGCCTGAGGTTCGGCACCGGTGCCATCGGTGACTATCTCTCCGTGCACAGCCTGGCTGATTCCTATGTGCACAGCCCGCTGCTTGGCAGGGTCTACTTCGAAGTTCTCGGGCAGGATGAGCAGGCCTTCACGGGTGTGCTCAGCAATATATCCCGGAAACTCCAGCAGCAGCCAGGTCCGCATCTTTCGGCGGGTCTGGCCCCGCACGCACCCTACACCCTCAACCGGCAGACCCTTGGCATGGCGGCCGACGCCGTGCGACTGGGACAGCTGGCGGCCAGCATCCACGCCGCCGAGTCACCGGCCGAGACGGAGCTGCTCCGTTCCGCTTCCGGACCTCTGGCCGAACGCATCTATCCTCTTGCCGGGTGGCAGGACTACCTCGGTCGCGGCGAGGGCCTCTCACCCATCGCCTTTCTTGATGACTGCGGACTGTTGAATCCGGGTTTGGTCCTCGTACACGGTGTTCAGGTCAACAGTGACGATCTCGAGCTGATTCGCCGGCGTGGCTGCGCCATGGTCCTCTGTCCCCGCTCGAACGAGCGCCTGGGAGTCGGGTGCGCCCCCGCGGCTGGCTATCTCCGTGCCGGGATTCCTCTTGGCCTGGGAACCGACAGCCTCGCCTCCTGTGACAACCTCTCCCTGTGGCACGAAATGGCGGCGGCATCGCGGCTCTACCCGGAACTGACGCCGGTGCAAGTGCTGCGCATGGCGACCCACGGCGGGGCCGAAGCCCTTGGGATTGGCGAACGGATCGGATCTCTGGCCGCGGGGAGGGAGGCGCACTTTCAGGTGGTCGAAGCCGATACGTCAACCTGGTCGGACAGCATGGTGCTGGAGAGTCTGACCGCCGGCGGTGACCGTGTCCGGGTCGAACAACTGGTTCTGCACGGCAGCGAAAGGTTGCCAGGCTCGTCCCATCCGACCTATAATCCCGCCTCCATTCGG
>RFIO01000380.1 GCA_003695205.1 Deltaproteobacteria bacterium | reverse complement strand
GTTTCTCCTGCACCGCCCGGCGCAGGGTGCGGCGGAAACCCTCCTGGCCGAGCACCCGGGCGACGTCATCGGCGGTGAGCAGGTGCCGCCCCACCGTCTCCCCCATGCGTTCGGCCAGCTCGCCCCGGCGCGCCGGAATGATGCCCGGCGTCAGGGGGACGCGCAGACCCAGAACATGCCAGGGGCGCAGGGGCCGAAAGAGCATGCGGATGGCAATACTGTTAGTCAGGTAACCGATGAAGGCGCCGAGAAGCGGCGGCGCCAGCCAGGTGACAATCTGTTCTGTTGCGATACCCGTCATAACCCTTGAGCGCGGGCTTTTCCCCGCGTCGTCTTTGTGCTTAAATACCCGCCCCGGCCAATCGGTTTCCCTGGAGGCAGGCTCATGTCCACTGACAGCAAAGATGTGATGATTCGCGTTCTCGCCGACGACGGCAGCGTGCGTGCCATGGCGGCCGATACCACCGGCATCGTCCGTCAGCTGCAGCAACAGCACGGCACCGATCCGGTGGCCACCATCGCCCTGGGACGCCTGGCGACCGGTGCCGCCCTGCTCGCCGCCCTGCTCAAGCAGGGTCAGCGTCTGGCCCTGATGGTCGAAGGCAACGGCCCGCTCAAGCGTCTGAGCGCCGAGGTCGAGGCGGACGGCAGCCTGCGTGCCACCATCCGTGAGCCGCATTGCGGCTCCCTGCCCGAATCGGGCAGCCCGGTCGCCAACGCCGTCGGCCGCGCCGGCTTTTTGCACGTCATCCGCGACCTGGGCATGAAGGAGCCCTACCGCAGCATGGTGCAGCTGCAGACCAGTGAAATCGGTGAGGACCTCGCCTGGTACCTGACCTCATCCGAGCAGGTCCCCTCGGCCGTCTCCCTCGCCGTGCTGCTGGACGAACAGGGCCTGGTCAGCGCCGCCGGCGGCTTCATCGTCCAGGCGATGCCGGAATGCGACGAGTCCCGCCTCGAATCCCTGGAACAGACCATCAAATCCCTGCCGCCCACCAGCGAACTGCTGGGGGAGGGACGCACCCCGCAGGAGCTGCTCGGCCTGGTGCTGGCCGACCTCCCCCATCACCTGGTGATGGAGCAAAAGCTGCGCTTGAGCTGCCGCTGCAACCTGCGGCAGATCGTCGCCATGCTGCGCGCCCTGCCCGAGGACGAACGGCGCGAGCTGGCCGGGCGCGACGAACCGGCCGAGGTCACCTGCGAATACTGCCGCAAGGTCTACCGCTTCACCCCCGAGGAACTGTCCGGGCTGGCCGACTGAGGTACCAGCTCCAGCACAGGTCCGGCCCCGGCCTCGGCCTTCCATCCGATCAGCAGCGCGCCGGCCCCGGCGCGTTCCAGGTAGCGCTTCAGCAGGTCGGCCCGCGCCTGCGCCAGGCGTTCGGCATGCTCGGCGCCGGCCGCGCTCTCGGCCCGGACCGTTACCTGCCAGCGATTGCCGGGGAACTGCTTCAGGCGCTCGGCCAGGGCATCAAGGGTGGCCAGTTTGCCGTAGCGCGGCAGCACCGCCCCCGGCGCGTAAAGGGCCGGTTCACGGTAGCGGATCACCGGGATCCCCTCGCCCGGCACCTCGGCATCCGGCAGGTTGATCATCCCTCTGGCCAGGGTGGCGGCATCGACCGGCGCGGCGGCCGGGACCGGTTTTTCCACCGATGCTCTACCCGGCGCCTTGCCCGAAGGCGGAGCGCAGGCAACCAGCGTCATCAGGCATCCGGCAACGATCAGCAGGCGTTTCATCAGACTGTCTCCAACATCTCTCGCTTCCCGTCTCCCGACGGAAGCCCGGGTTGAGGCACGCCGGGAACGGACCCGCGCGCAAACGTCTTGAGTATAACCTGAATCGGTGAGCTTATCACCGGCGAATAGCACAACCCATTGCTTCAGGTATGGCAAATTTGGATATCAATCCGCGGCCTTGAAGGCCCGGTGCGCGCGCAGGTGGCGCAGCACGGTGTCGGCCACCAGGCCGTTGACCGTGCCGGTCACCAGGGCCAGCAGCAGCATCGGCGCCAGCAGGGTCCAGATCGCCTGGTGGCGCACCAGCAGCAGCCAGGCAACCAGCAGCTGGCCGAAGCCGTGCCCCGCCGCCCCCAGCAGCGACAGGCCGATGGCGCTCAGGCGCGGCCCGGCCACGCGGCGCGCCGCCACCATCAGGGC
>RFIO01000379.1 GCA_003695205.1 Deltaproteobacteria bacterium | reverse complement strand
GCCGACGGCCGGGTCGATTTTCGCGAACTGGTCAAAGACCTGGCACACCATTTCCACACCAGAATCGAGATGCGACAGATCGGGGTGCGGGACGAAGCCAAACTGGTCGGCGGCCTGGGCATCTGCGGTCGGGAACTGTGCTGTTGCACCTTCCTGACCGAATTCGCCCCGGTCTCGGTAAAGATGGCCAAGGAACAGGGGCTGGCCCTGAACCCCAACAAGATCTCGGGCCAGTGCGGCCGCCTGCTCTGCTGTCTCTCCTATGAATTCGAAACCTACTGCGCCCATCGGAAGGGACTTCCCAAGTGCGGCAAAAAGGTTGATTTCGAGGGCCAGCGCATGCATGTGTGCGACGTCAACATCCTGCGTCGCGAAATCACCCTGGCGTCCGAGGACGGAGAACGTTTCAAGATCTCCGGCGACCAGTTCGAGAAGGGGCGCCGCGAGCCCGAGCAGCAGCCAGCCACTTCCGTGCCGGCACCGGAGTCAAAGCCGGACCACACCGCCCAGGACAAGGAGCAACAGGACGGTGACGCGGCCCGAAAGCGCCGTCGCCCGCGCCGACGCCGCAAACCAAAGGCCGACCAGCAACAGGCTGCCGAATCCGGCCAGCAGCAGAAACAGCAGCCGACGCCCCCGCAGAACACGGCTGGAGACAGCGATACCCCGCAACAGCCGAAGGAAGGACAGCGCAAGCGCAGACCGCGCCGGCGGAGGCGCAGGAAAAATCCGTCAGGCGGTGACAACAAGCCGCAGAGCTGACCTCTTTGCCGCGGCACGAAAGCCAATTTCAACCCCATTTGCTCGAAGGCAACTAAAACAGGCTGTCGACGCGCCCCTTCGCGCGACGGCTCGAGGAGTCGACATGGACAAGACCTTCTACATCACGACGCCGATCTACTACGTCAACGACGTGCCCCATATCGGCCATGCCTACACCACTGTCGCCTGTGATGTCCTGGCCCGCTACAAGAAAGCCCGGGGCTGCAAGGTCTTCTTTCTGACCGGCACCGACGAACACGGCCAAAAGGTCGAAAAGGCGGCCATTGCCCAGGGAGAGACACCGCTGGAACTGGCCGACCGGGTCATGCAGCGATTCCAGGGGCTGTGGGAGAAGCTGAACATCGACAACACCGACTTCATACGCACATCCCAGGAACGTCACAAAAACGGCGTGCGCCACCTGTTTGAAATCATCCAGGCCAAGGGGGATATCTATCTTGGCGAATACGAAGACTGGTACTGCACCCCCTGCGAAACCTTCTGGACCGAAACCCAGCTGATGGACGGCAACTGTCCCGATTGTGGACGCCCTACCGACAAACTGAAGGAAGAATCCTACTTCTTCCGGATGAGCAAGTACCAGGACGCGTTGCTCGAGCACATCGAGAAAAACCCCGATTTCATCCAGCCGCGCACACGGCGCAACGAAATCATCAGCTTCATCAGGGAAGGGCTGCGCGACCTGTCGATATCGCGCACCACCTTCAGCTGGGGCATCCCGGTGCCCGACAACGACAAGCACGTCATCTACGTCTGGTTCGACGCCCTTTCCAACTACATCACCGCCCTTGGCTATCCGGACGACACCGACGGCAACTTTGAGAGATTCTGGCCGGCCGATGTCCACGTTATCGGCAAGGACATCCTGCGCTTCCACACTGTCTACTGGCCGACTTTTTTGCTTGCCGCCGGCATTCCACTGCCGAAAAAGGTCTTCGCCCACGGCTGGTGGACGGTCGAGGGGCAGAAGATGAGCAAGAGCCTGCGCAACGTCGTCGAGCCCAACATGCTGGTCGACAAGTACGGCGTCGACCCGATCCGCTACTTCCTGCTGCGCGAGGTTCCCTTCGGGCTCGACGGTGACTTCTCCCACGCCGCGCTGGTGCACCGGATCAATTCCGACCTGGCCAACGATCTTGGCAACCTGCTCAGCCGAACCACCTCGATGCTGCACAAGTACTTTGGCGGCATCCTGCCGGAAGCCGCCGAAGAGGCTGACCTGGATACCGCTCTCAAATCCAGGGCCGCGACCACGGTTAAGGAAGTTGACCGGCACATGGAGGACCTCGCCTTCAACAAGGCATTGATGGCCATCTGGGAACTGATCCGCGCCGGCAACAAGTATATTGACGAAACCACACCCTGGGCCCTGGCCAAAGACGAAAATCAGCGCCCGCGCCTGGGCAGCGTGATGTACAATCTGCTGGAACTGCAGCGCCTTACGGCCCTGCTGATCGCTCCCTTCATGCCGGAGACAGGTGAAAAGATTCTGTCCACCCTGGGGCAGGACAAACCGGACACCCGGCTGGAGGGACAGGACAGCTGGGGACTGCTCGTTCCTGGCACGGCCATTGCCAAGGCGCCCCCCTTGTTCCCGCGCATCGAAACCGAGTAATATTCTTCTACAACACCACAGGGGCGCCGCTGGCGCCCCGTTCTTTTGGGAG
>RFIO01000378.1 GCA_003695205.1 Deltaproteobacteria bacterium | reverse complement strand
TCCCTACGCCGGCATCACCCGGATCAGGTTCAAAGGGTCGCCCTGCCTGACGCAGGACTCTCAGTCTTCACTCCCCCAGCGGTACGGCTATTCGGTTGTGTTTCCGGTTACCGGCAGTCAGGCCAGCACGATCCGGTTGTTGAGCAGGTCGATCTCCTCGATGACTCCCTCTATCTCCTCTTTTTTGCCGAAGACGTCGAGCAGGACGATGCGGCCGTCCTTCGGCAGCAGCGAAGCGATGTTGTCAAGCTGGCGCTGGTCATCACCGCGCACCAGGATCAGGGGTCCGTTGTCAAGGCACATGAAAGTCTTCCTCCCGCCTGCAGATAGCTGGCAGACTAGCGCCTGCGCAAGGCGGCTGTCAACGCCATTGTTGACCGGGCAGGATATCATTTGCCCTCATGCTGTCCGGTCTTTTGCTGGCAAGGGGCGCCCGGTCGTGGTAGAAACCTGAATCAGTGAGCTTGTTACCGGCGCGTAGCGCACGTCATTGCCCTGTCTGCGCTTGCCAAAAATCACCTGCGAACCTGAGGGTGCGCCTTAGATTTTTGAAAAACGCATTCAGGCCAAGCACGTACACTCTTCATCCGGCGCAAACCCACTGATTCAGGTCAAAGGGCGGGTCAAATCCATGGAGGACCACTTGCCGCCATGAAGCATCCCAACCAGGTCATTATCGATCTTGCCTCCCTGCGTCACAATTTTCGCCAGGCGCGCGCCGCGTTCGGCGACCGGCCGCTTCTGGCCGTGGTCAAGGCCGATGCCTACGGACACGGTGCCGTGGAGGTTGCCCGCGCCCTGACGGATGAAGAAGCGGACATGTTCGGGGTCGCCCATCCCACCGAAGGGGCCCGGCTGCGCGCGGCCGGTATCGACCGGCCGATTCTGCTCTTTTGTGGCGCGCATCCGGATGATGCCGGTGAATTGGCCGACCAGGAGCTGACGCCCATGCTGTTCGACCTGGAGCTGGCTCGGGCCCTCGACGCCGCCGGTCGGGCGCGCGGGCGCGTGCTTCCGGTTCATCTGAAAATCGATACCGGCATGGGCCGCGCCGGATTCCGCCCGGAACAGCTCGACGAGGTGCTCGCGACCCTGGCCGGCCTCGACCATGTCAGGATCGACGGCGTCGTGTCGCACCTGGCCCTGGCCGATGACGTGGCGAACCCGTTCACCGCCCGCCAGTACGAAACCTTTGCCGCCTGTGTCGAGCGGGTGCGCGCCGCGGGTTTTAACCCGCGCTGGCTGCATTTGAGCAACAGTCCCGGCCTGTTCGGCCAGACGTTCCCCCTGTGCAACCTGGCCCGACCCGGCATCAGCCTCTACGGTGGTCTGCCTGGCGAAAGCTTTCGCCATCTCGACCTGAAGCCGGTGATGCGCTTTGTCAGCCGTATCGCCCAGGTCAACCGCCTGCCCGCCGGCAGCGGCATCTCCTATGGCCATCGATTCGTCACCGAACGTGACAGTCTGGTCGCCGCGGTGCCGGTCGGCTACTCGGATGGCTATCCGCGCCTGGTGACCAACCGGGCGGAGGTGCTGGTCCGCGGACGGCGCATCCGCCAGGTCGGCACCGTGTGCATGAACTGGATTCTGCTCGATGTGACCGACCACCCCGATGTGCGGGTCGGCGACCTGGTGACCCTGCTCGGGCGCGACGGCGACGGGCTGATATCGGGGGATGAACTGGCCGGCTGGGCGCAGACCATCGACTACGAGGTTTTCTGCAGTATCGGCTCGCGCAATCCGAGGCAGTACCTCCGGGCATGAGAGCCGCCGTTTTTGCGGTATACGGGTGCCGAAACCGGTTGCCTGCGGGCACCCGGGCATGATAGATAGGGCATTCCTGAATCCATACAGGTCAAACCGCCATCGGCCGCTTCGGACCCATGACGGTTTTCTCTTTTTTCGGTCTATTTCTTTCAGGGAGCAGTGAGGTTGCAGCATGGCCAGAATTGAACGCGCGCTGATCAGCGTGTCCGACAAGACCGGCATCGTCGAATTTGCCGGTGAACTCGCCAGGTTTGGCGTCGAAATCCTCTCCACCGGGGGCACCGCGAAGCTTTTGCGTGAAGCGGGACTGACGGTCAAGGATGTCTCCGAATTCACCGGTTTTCCCGAAATGCTCGACGGCCGGGTCAAGACCCTGCATCCGAAGGTGCATGGCGGCCTGCTCGGTCTGCGCGACAATCCCGAACATGTCGCCACCATGAAGGAGCACGGCATCGAGCCGATCGACATGGTGGTGGTCAATCTCTATCCCTTCGAGGCGACGGTTGCCAATCCGGACTGCAGCCTTGAGGATGCCATCGAAAATATCGATATCGGTGGACCGACCATGCTGCGCAGCGCCGCCAAGAACAACCGTTCGGTCACCGTTCTGGTCGACCCTGACGACTACGGCCGGGTGCTGGAGGAGATGCGCGCCTCCGGCGGGAGCGTCTCGCCCGAGACCAATTTCGCCCTGGCGGTCAAGGTCTACCAGCATACCGC
>RFIO01000377.1 GCA_003695205.1 Deltaproteobacteria bacterium | reverse complement strand
TCACTTTCCTCACCCTCACCCTGCTTGCCGGCTGCGGCGGTGGCGGCGGTGGCGGGGGCGAGGAAACTGCCGATCCCGGCTATACCGGTGTCCGAACCCAGGCGGTGATTGATGACTCCAACGCCCAGCAACTTGCACTCGACGCCTACAGTGGTTATACAACGGCCGAGCCCATCGTAGCTCCATTGAGCATTGACAGCAGCCCCAACCGTCAGTTCGCGCCCCTTGCCCGAGTGCTCTACAAAAGTTTACCTGCATTCGATTTCGCGCCCACCCCTGCCCCCCTGGCCGTCTATGACGAACCAGGTATCTGCGGCGGCACTGCAACCGTCAACTACAATGAGGGGACAACCACTGTCAGTGGTAGCATCGTCTATAACAACTATTGCGATTCCGGCATTGTTCTGAACGGCACCATAACCTTTGCTGGCTCATATGATCCTCAAACCGATGACGTCTCATTGACGCTGGACACCTCCGGTCTGTCCGACGGCGCAAGCTACGTTTCGGGGTCCATTTCTTTGCAATTCAACATCAATGATTCCTTTGCGCCCATTTCCCTTTCCATGGACCTTATCCTGACAGATGCTCTGGCCCATACCTACTGGGTTAAAGACTACTCCCTGGTCATTACCCCCGGTTCAACCTTCGATACCGTCAATTTCTCCGGCACGTTCTATGACTATGATGCGGGGTATGTTGTCGTCACCACTACGAATCCACTTCAGGTCAACAATTTCACGGGGATTATGGAGAGCGGCACCCTGCACTTCCAGGGCGCACAGGGCACCTATGCCGACCTCACCGCCACCGGTGGCGGAGACTATACCCTAGTCGTTTCAACTGGCTCTAAGTATGCTGGCACATTCTGACAATCCAACAAAAGAGTTGGGCCCAACACAAGAAAGACGCCGCTCCATCCGGGGCGGCGTTTTTTCACCCTGAAATCTCCTGCCCAGCAACCACAATGCTGGTATGCTGTGGTCATCTCAGCCCTTTAGAACCGCCCCCCTCCCCAAAAAGGACCAACCATGAAAAGCGAAGAGATCATCCTGCAGACCGAAAACGTCAAGGTCAGGGTCATTGAACTGCACCCCGGCGAGGTCGGTCCCTGGCATTTTCATTCGGAAATCACCGACACCATGTTCGGTGTTGCCGGCGAGGTTGTCGTGAGCATGAAAAACCCCGTCGAAACCGTCCGGCTCAGGCCGGGCGACCGCTGCACGGTACCGCCGGAACGGCGCCACAGCGTCGGCAACGGGCTTGCGAATGAGCCGTCAAAATACCTGCTGGTCCAGGGTGTCGGCACCTACGACTTCATCCGCGAGGACAACTGAGGCTCAGTTGCCGTCCCCCTCAAACACAACCGCCCCGCACCGGGCAGCCGGTACGGGGCGATTTGA
>RFIO01000376.1 GCA_003695205.1 Deltaproteobacteria bacterium | reverse complement strand
GGTCAGATCGAGAACATCGGGCAGGGCCGACAGATGGCCGAGCAGCACATCTTCTGCAGGCGAATCGGCGGCCGGCTGCAACTCGAGATAGACAAAGGTCCGCCCCTCGGACTTGTCGACCTCCATGCTGAGGATGTTGACATCATCGGCGGCCAGGGTCCGGGCGATCTCCGCCATCACCCCGACCCGGTCGACAACCTGCATCTGTACCTTGACAGTGGCGAACATGGCAGCCTCGGCAGCAAGTGGGTCTGATTCTTTGCTCGATAGTCAGGACGTTAGCACGATTGCGACAAATGCCCAATAGCTGCGGCCGACCGGTCCCACGGGGGGCCATGCCGGAATGCCTCCAGCAGATGGCGCATGGCGCACTGGACCCGGTGCGGCACATGGCGGCCTGATGGATGAACGATCCAGACGGGCGTCAGGGCCCGGGTCCACTCGTGCAGCACCTCGACCAGGGCGCCGGATGCCAGCGCTTCGGCGGCGTAGAAACTGGCGACCCGGACAATCCCCAGCCCTTGTGCGGCCGCCGCCACCAGAACCTGGCCGCTCTTGCTGTGCCAATTTCCCCGGGGAATTACATCCGCCACCTCGGTTCCATTGCCCAGACGCCAGCGTGCTGCGGCGCCGCTCAGGCAGTTGTGGGGCCGCAGGTCAGCTGGCGAGGCCGGAAGACCGTGCCGTTCCAGATAGGCCGGCGCGGCATAGAGACCGTAGCGAAACGAGGTGAGACGCCGGGCCTTCAGACTCGAATCCTCCAGTTCACCAACCCTGACGGCAAAGTCAAAGCCCTCTCCGATCAGATCGACCAGGCGGCTGGAAAGGTCAAGTTCCACCCGAACACCCGGGTTGGCGGCGGCAAACCGGACCAGTTCCGGTGCCAGGTACCATTCCCCGAGACCGCCATCGACCAGACTGACCCGGATCGGTCCGCGCGGGCTGCGCTCAAAATCGCGCACGCGCTCCTCCCCCTCCTCCAGCTGGCGAACCACCTGCCGGGCATAGCGCAGATAGAGCTCGCCGGCCTCGGTCAGCGCAAGTTTGCGAGTCGTGCGCAGCAGAAGTCGCGTACCGAGACGGTCCTCGATCCGGGCGACCTGCTGACTGACGTAGGATTTCGACCGGCGCAGCTGGCGCGCCGCCACGGTGAAACTTCCCGTTTCCACAACCCGGACAAACTCAACCACCCCCTGGATATCGACCATTGTTTTCTCCTGAGAACAGTCTTTTCCAAATCAGCCGTCTTATCCGCCAATCAGGACCAAACTATAATTCAGACACAAACAACATTCCAGGAGGCATTTGTGGACAGAAAACAGGTATTCATTCAGTTCGGCCTGGGGCCTATCGGCTGCCAGGTCATGGAGATTCTGCTCGAGCGCCGCGGCCTCAATCTCGGCGCCGCCATCGACATCGACCCGCACAAGGTCGGACGCGACGCCGGCGAACTGCTGGCGTCAAAAAGACACCTCGGTGTCGCCGTGCGCGGAGATGCCGAGGCAACCCTGGGGCAAACCCTGGCCGACACGGTCATCCTGACCACCTGCAGCAGCTTCGCCGCCCTGGAGGAACAGCTGATGCTCTGCATCCGGCACGGTAAAAACGTCATCACCTCCTGCGAGGAGCTCTCCTGGCCCTGGCAGGAAGACGCCGACCGGGCGCGACGCATTGACGCGGCCGCCCGCAAAGCCGGGGTCTCGGTGCTGGCCACCGGCGTCAATCCTGGCTTTGCCATGGACGCCCTGCCGCTGCTTCTCACCAGTGCCTGTCGCCGGGTCACTTCGGTCCGCGTTGAACGGCATCAGGACGCTTCCCGGCGCCGTCTGCCTTTTCAGCGCAAGATTGGCGCCGGGCTCGACCGAGAGACCTTCATGGCGCATGTAGAAACCGGACAGATTCGCCACGTCGGTTTCCGCCAGTCGGTGCAGATGATCGCTGCCGGACTCGGCTGGCAGCTGGAGGAAATCGAAGAGCGGGTCGAGCCGGCCATGGCCGACAAGGCTCTTGAGGGGCCCCATACCCGGGTCGAGAAAGGGAATGTCGCCGGCCTAATCCAAACCGCCATCGGGTACATGGGCGGGCGGCCTGTGATTCAGCTTGAACTGCAGGCCTTCATCGGCCACCCCCAGCCCAAGGACGCCATTTTTATCGAAGGAGAGCCTGCCTTCCATTCAGAGATTCCCGGAGGGCTCAACGGCGACATCGCCACCTGCTCCATGCTGGCCAACGCCCTGCCCGCCGTGCGCGATGCCCGCCCCGGTCTGCTGACCATGCGGGATGTCGGTTTGACATCCTGGTTCGCATCAGCCTGACAGGCAGCCGGGGGGAAGTCAGGTCTTTCTCCCGGCCTCCCTTTCCACGGGGAGTAAACCTTCCCGGCTTCAACGTTGCGATTCCTCCCCCAGCAGGTAGATTTGTAGCACGGGCCTGCCGGCAACAGTTTCCGCCCGTCTTCACCCAAAGGAATCGTGCCATGAAAGCTGTTCGTTCTCTTTTCGTAACCCTGCTGCTTCTGCTGCTCTGCGCGCCGACCGCGCTGGCGGCCGATGGCAGATTTGTCGACTACCGCGTCGATGGCCAGACCTTCGAAGGCTACCTGATCAGCCCGGCCCCCGGAGCCCCCCTGGTGCTGCTGGTACATGACTGGGACGGACTGACCGACTACGAGGTCAAACGTGCCGGCATGCTGGCCGAACTCGGCTACGCCGTCTTCGCCATCGACATGTTCGGCAAGGGGATCCGCCCCTCGGCCACAAAAGAGAAGAAAAGACTGACCGGCGCCCTGTACCGGGACCGCGCACGCATGCGTCGCCTGCTTGAAGGCGCCATCGACGCGGCACGCAGCCAGGGGCTCAACCTCGGCAACGCCGTGGTCATGGGCTACTGCTTCGGTGGCGCGGTGGTACTGGAACTGGCGCGCAGCGGCGCCGACTTCAAGGGCTTCGTCAGTTTTCACGGCGGCCTGGCCATTCCCGAGGGGCAGGACTACAGCCGCACCAGAGGTTCGGTGCTGGTCTTTCACGGCAGCGCCGACAAGGTTGTCTCCATGGCGCAGTTCGCCGCCATGGCCGAGGACCTGGAAAAACACGGCATCCGCCACGAGATGACCACCTACGGCGGCGCCCCGCACGCCTTCAGCGTCTTTGGCTCGAACCGCTACCGGGAGGACGCCGACCGCAAGTCCTGGCGGCGTTTTGTCGCCTATCTGCAGGAGACCCTGAACCCCTGAACCCTTCCCAACCACACAGGGAGATGCAATGTTCCGTTCCAGTCTGAAAACCATCGGCCGCGGCCTGACCGGCCTGACATCCCTGCTGGGTGGTCGCGGCCGCAAAAACCGCATCGATCTGGCCAACGGTGACATCGATCTG
>RFIO01000375.1 GCA_003695205.1 Deltaproteobacteria bacterium | reverse complement strand
CAGGCGCTGCCGCAGATCCAGGCCGCTGGTGGCTCGCTCGTCGCCATCACCCCCGAACTGCCGGATGCGTCACTTTCGACGGCCGAAAAGAACGAACTGCAATTCGAGGTCCTCTCCGATGTCGGTTCCGACTACGCCCGCAAACTGGGGATCGTCTTTACCATTTCCGAAGAGCTGCGCCCCATCTATGAAAGCTTCGGCATCGAGGTCGAAAAGCACAATGGCAAGGACCAATTTGATGTGCCGCTCGCCGCGACCTTCGTGATCGGCACCGACGGCAGGGTCGCCTATGCCTTTGTCAACGCCGACTACACCAAGCGCGCGGAACCGGCAGACGTGGTGCAGGTACTCGAATCCCTAGCCAAAGCTGCATAATCGACCCGATCAACTAGGAGAAAAAAAATGAAGAACGAATTCAAAATTCACGATATCGATTCCGCCCCAGCGGCCAGCAGCGAACGTCTCGCCAGCTACAAGAAGCAGAACGGCATGATCCCCAACCTGTTCGGGGTGATGGCCGAGGCCCCAGGCCTGCTCGAAGGCTACCAGTTGCTGCATCAGCTGTTTCTGAACTCCTCCTTCGACGCCGAAGAGCTGACCGTGGTCTGGCAGAGCATCAACGTCGAGCACAACTGCACCTACTGCGTCCCGGCTCACACCGCCATCGCCCACAGCATTAAGGTCGACCCGGCGCTGACCGAAGCGCTGCGCAACCAGCAGCCGATGCCGACCGAGAAGCTGCAGGTGCTGCAGGACACCACCCTGGCGATGGTGCGCAAGCGCGGCGAGCTGACCGAGGAGGAAGTCAACTGTTTCTACTCCGCCGGTTACGGTCAGCAGCAACTGCTCGAGATCATCCTCGGCCTGTCGCAGAAGGTGATGAGCAACTACGTCAATCATGTCGCCGGCACCCCGTCGGACCAGGTCTTCCAGAAATTCGCCTGGCAGAAAGGACAATAGCGAACCGTTTATCTCGCGCAGAGACGTAAAACTACAGAGAAATCTTAAAGGCCATGAATTTGCCTTGGTCAGGATCAAAACCTACAATTTAATTCTGACTTTCTCTGCGGCCCTGGGTCTTTAGTGAGCAAAGCGAACGGGCGTGAGGCTGCTAGAATTTCCCCAGCCAAAGAGCATGT
>RFIO01000374.1 GCA_003695205.1 Deltaproteobacteria bacterium | reverse complement strand
CTCGCCGCCCGCGGCGACCTGGACATTGGCATTGTAGTCGACCAGGGTGCCGAAACCGGTGTCGCCGTAGGGCAGGTCGGACTCGGTGCCGATACCGGCGCCGACCACGCGGGTGGCGTCGAGACGTGCCTCACGCAGCACTTCGCGGCGCTTGACGTAGTCATAGCCATCGAGATGGCAGATGAAGCAGTCGACTTCCATGACGCCGGCGTTGGCGTAGTCGATGTAGAGAGCCTCGGTTTTGTTGCTGTCGGCGTCGGCGTCATAGACATCGATGAAGTAGTTGAAAGCGGTGACATTGCCGCTGGTCAGGGCACCTTGAGTGCCGTTTCCAGGAGTGGTCGCGAGTTCCCGCAGCGGGATACGCGCGGTCAGATCGGAGAAGGGGACATACTCCATCGCCCCGCCACCGACGTGGCACTCACCGCAGTCCATGATGTTGCCGGCCAGGGAGAGGTCGACCTTCTTCTTGAAATCGTTGACATCGGCGAACTGGAAGATCGTCCAGTCGTTGGAGGAGACTTCGTTGAACTTGGCGTTGGCGGCATCATAGCTGCTGGTGCCGGCAGGACCGTTGAAGAGTCGCGCCAACTGGCGCGCCGAAGGCGGTCACCACTTGCCTACGTGGCCGGGGGACTGCACCCAGTTCTTGCCCTTGGGTGCCGGCCCCGACTTGAAGGTGTTGGGGGAATCGGGGTTCCAGTTGTTCCAGCCGAGCTGCTGGTTGGCGGCCAGCTGGGTGTGGTAGGAATGCTGTTCGACCCGGTCGTAGTCGTGGCAGAGACCGCAGGTCTGCCTGGTGCTGAAGGCAACTTCCAGACCGGCAGGGTTGTCGGTCAGGATGGTGCCGTCAGGCCCGCGCAGGGCGATGGGCGCGTGCGCGAAAGCCAGGGCGGCCCCGGTCAGCACCATGGCCACCGAGGCGGCCAGGCCGAGCCAGAGCGCGCGGATGCGTTGCGTGCGCATGGTTTTCTCTCCTTTGCTGGGTTTGATCGTTTCCGGCCGGCTGAATGAACATGCCGACCGACTTCACCTTGCGACGGAATGGTTCCGCCGGGATGAAACATCCTCCTTTCCGGACGGCCCCTTGGCAGACATCGTGGGGGGATGTCACCGGGTCGCCCGTCCTGCAAAGTCCAACACGGAAAGAGCCACCCCCTCCATCTGCACCCGGCGTGCCGAGAGTGCTCGGGCAGGCAACAAAGCATAACCTGTTGT
>RFIO01000373.1 GCA_003695205.1 Deltaproteobacteria bacterium | reverse complement strand
TCTCCTTTCTGGTCGCCGACAAGGTTCGCATCGCCCAGCTGCTCGATGAGCTCGGCATTCACTACATCGAGGGCGGCTGGCCCGGATCGAACCCCAAGGACATCGCCTTTTTCAAGGAAATCCGCAAAGTCGAACTGAAACAGGCCAAAATTGCCGCCTTCGGTTCCACCCGGCGTGCCAAGGCGACCCCAGCCACAGACAGCAACATCCGCACCCTGATTCAGGCCGAGCCCGACACGGTCACGATTTTCGGCAAGACCTGGGACTTTCATGTCAAAGAGGCGCTGCGCATCAGCCTCGAGGAGAACCTGGAGCTGATCCACGATTCCCTTGCCTACCTCAAGGAACATGTCGGGGAAGTGGTCTATGACGCCGAACATTTTTTCGACGGCTACAAGGCCAACCCCGAATACGCCATCCAGACCCTGCAGGCGGCCGAACGCGCCGGGGTCGACTGTATCGTCCTGTGCGATACCAACGGCGGCAGCATGCCCTTCGAGGTCGGCAGGATCATCGAAGAGGTGAAGAAGCACATCACAACCCCGCTGGGAATCCACGCCCACAATGACAGTGAATGCGCCGTTGCCAACTCCCTGGTGGCGGTTGAGCACGGCATCG
The DNA here is from genome assembly GCA_003695205.1 of Deltaproteobacteria bacterium. Taxonomy (GTDB): domain Bacteria; phylum Desulfobacterota; class Desulfuromonadia; order Desulfuromonadales; family Geothermobacteraceae; genus Geothermobacter. The sequence goes on along the minus strand of RFIO01000373.1, from coordinate 10,563 downwards.
TTCACGTCCAGGGGACCATCAACGGCTTTGGTGAGCGCTGCGGCAATGCCAACCTCTGCTCCATTGCGCCGGCCCTCAACCTGAAGATGGACAAGCCCTGCATGACCGAGGAACAGCTGCGCAACCTGCGCGTCGTTTCGCGCACGGTCTACGAACTGGCCAACCTGGTCCCCAACAAGCACCAGCCCTACGTTGGCAACTCGGCCTTCGCCCACAAGGGGGGCGTGCATGTCTCAGCTATTCAGCGTCACCCGGAGACCTACGAACACATCCGGCCGGAAAAGGTCGGCAACGTGACCCGCGTGCTGGTTTCCGACCTGTCGGGCAAGTCGAATATCCTGGCCAAGGCCGAGGAGTTCAACATCAACCTCGACAGCAAGGATCCGGTGACCCAGGAGATCCTGGAAAACATCAAGGAACTGGAGAACCAGGGATTCCAGTTCGAAGGTGCCGAGGCCTCCTTTGAGTTGCTGATGCGCCGGGCTCTCGGGACCCTGAGGCATTTCTTCTCGGTGATCGGCTTCAGAGTCATCGATACCAAGGGGCACGGCGATGTCGAGCCAATGTCCGAGGCCACCGTGCAGATCAAGGTCGGCGGCCGGGTGGAACACACGGCAGCGGAAGGGCGCGGCCCGGTGAACTCTCTTGACAATGCCATGCGCAAGGCCCTGGAAAGCTTCTATCCCCAGCTGAAGGATATGCGGCTGTTCGACTACAAGGTTCGGGTGCTGCCGACCGGCAAGGGGACGGCTTCGGTGACCCGGGTCCTTATCGAGTCGGGCGACAAGCTGGGCCGCTGGGGAACCGTCGGAGTCAGTGACAACATCATCGATGCCTCCTACCAGGCTCTGGTTGACGCCTACCAGTACAAACTGTTGCAGCACCAGGAACGCCAGAACAGGGGCGAATAGCCATTCGGGCGGCAGAATGTCCTGCCAGGCCGGGCGACCTTCGGACGCCCGGCCTTCTTGTTTCGACCGACCATCAAAAAAATGACGCCTGGCTGTGGCGCGTGCGTCACATGGTTGACGCCTGGGGTGCGTCAGTTGCCATGGTGGGGCCTGATAAAATCCAACTTATTGAAAATGAACGGTTATTTGTGGGGCCACTGAGTATTTTTTACCAGTGGCAGGGGCGGCAGGCCCGTGACGGATCGAAGGAAAGGACATGTTTCGCCGGAGGTGGGATGGCTCGGGAAGTAGGGTATGGGCAGAGATGCGTCAAAAAGATGGCGATTGGGGGGGCGGCGCCAGGTCTCGTGCGGTCGGGTCAGGGCTCGTTCCGGGCCGCCTGGTACAATTTTGTTATGTTCGCAACCGATTGATTTAAGAGGAGAAAACGCTTGTGTCCGGCCATCTCGCGAGCAAATTGTCAACGATGCTTCGCGGTGTTGGCACGTCCTGTGAAAAGTCCTTGGGTACTTGAAAGCATTCGACGCAGGTCCTGACCAGCCCAAGGAGGAAAGATCATGAAATGTCCCAAATGTCGTGGCCGGATGTACTCGGAAAAGTACTACGACTTCGTCAGGTCGTTTGAGGCCTGGAAGTGCTGCTCCTGCGGTGAAGTGATCGACCCGACGATCCTTGCCAACCGCGCCCGGAGAAACAACACCTTCCTTGGCTGATTGCTGCACCCTCCACGAATTCCTGAATGGAAACAGGCGGGACCGGTACCTGAACCGGTCCCGCCTTTCTGTTTGCGTATCATTGCGTGGCCGTTTCGTTGCATCGAGCGCCTGCGCTGCTAGACTTTGAAAAACATGCTGCTAACAAAAGGAGAACCGATGCTCGTCGATGTCATCATGCCTTCCCTGGGGGACGAGGTTCGCGAAGGCGTTCTGGTCAACTGGCTTGTTGCTCCCGGTGACCGGGTCGAGACTGGTGATCGCCTGGTGGAGGTTGAAACGGACAAGGCGATTGCCGAGATCACCTGCTGCGATTCAGGAAAGGTAACCGAACTGGTGGTTTCTGCCGGCGAAACGGTTCGGGCGGGTCAGATCCTGGCGCGGATCGATGTTGATCAGGCAGCAGCCGAACGTTGCGAGGCGGCACGTGGACGCAGGCCGGAATTTCAGGCGGGGGATACAGGAGGCGAGCGAAAGAAGATCACGGGAGGCCAGAAAAAATCCCTCAAGGTTCGCAGGATCATGGCGCGCAAGATGACCGAGGGCTGGACCACCATTCCCCATTTCTATGTCACCTACGCCATTGACATGACCGATGTCATCCGTTTCCGCAAGGACCTCGGTGTCACCATCAACGATTTTGTCCTGGCGGCCGCGGCTCGTACTCTGACGGAGCATCCGTGGGTCAACAGCTGGTGGGTCGATGGCGAGGCCGTTGAAAAGTCGCAGGTGAACATCGCCATGGCGGTGGCCACCGACAGGGGGCTTTACAACCCGGTTCTCAGGGATTGCGCGCGCATGAGTCTGAAGGAGATCAGTGCCCGTGCCAGGGAACTGGCCGGCAGGGCCCATGCCAACCGTCTTGCTCCCGAGGATCTCGAGGAGGGGACCTTTACGGTCACCAACATGGGGATGCTCGGGGTCGAGTCTTTCCGGGCCATTATCACGCCGCCCCAGGCCGCCGTGTTGGCTGTCGGCACCGTGCGTGGCGAGGTCGTGGTGGACGAGGCGGGGGAACCGGCGGTTGCTCCTGTCGCCCGGATGACCCTGGCAGCCGACCACCGTATTCTCGATGGCGCCGATGCCGCTGATTTCATGCTGACCCTGAAAAGTTATCTCGAAGCACCGGTAACCCTGGTCTCCTGTGACTACGGTGAGGAAACCTGAAGACTCAGAGTCAACTGACTTGCCGGCCGGGCGGGCATAATGTTAGCATTGCGCAATGAAACCCTTTGCCACGGATGCCGGCTATGCCTGATTCAGACCCGGTCGATACCTGGTTCGCGCCAGCAGCGCGCAGTGACGCCGCCGCTCTGGGGCGCCAGAGTCAACTCTTCATTGGTCGCAACCTTGCGACGGCCCTGCTTGAGGCCCTTTCAGAGCCGTCGGCTCTGCTCAACTCCCATCGTCAGGTCATCCATGCCAACGGCGCGTTCCTGAAATTGGCGGGACGGGAGCACGTTGCCGAAATCCTCGGATTGCGCCCCGGCGAAATCCTTCAGTGTGTTCACGTCGATGCCGGGCCTGCCGGATGCGGAACGTCCCAGTCCTGCGCCACCTGCGGTGCGGTTTTCAGCATTCTCGAGGGGCAAAAAGGCGGGCATGCCAACTCCGTCTGCCGCCTCCATTGCCATACTCCCTTTGGTAGCGAAGCGTTCGATTTCCGGGTCGCGACCGAATCGCTGGAACACGCCGGAGAGCGTTTCGTCCTGTTTCGACTGGAAAACATCACGGACGAAAAGCGGCGGCAGTCGCTCGAACGCCTGTTTTTCCACGATGTCCTCAACCTGGTCGGTGCCATCCGCGGTTTTACCGAACTGCTCAGGGATTACCGGCTGGAAGACCGGGAGGAGCTGCACGAGCTGCTGTTGCAGGCATCCCACCAGCTTGTGGACCAGGTTCAGGGGCAGCGGCTGCTGCTCAAGGCCGAACGGGGCGAGCTGGAACTGAAACCGCAGAGGCTCTGGCTGCAGACCTTCCTGAAGGACCTCGTCGCCATTTATCGACATCACCCGGTGGTGCAACCGGTCGAGGTGCGGGTTCTGCCGCTGGCAGAGGATCTCGCCCTCATGACCGACCCCGGACTGCTGAGCAGGGTTTTGGGGAATCTTGTCCTCAATGCCTGTGAGGCGGTGGGGGCTGGTGGGCAGGTGACGGTGGGCTGTGATGTTGGCAGCGAGCGAATCCGCATCTGGGTGGAAAACGCCGGTGAAATTCCGACGCCGGTGCAGGCGAAAATCTTTACCGAATCGGTCAGTACCAAGGGGCGGGGCCGTGGACTTGGAACCTACAGCGTCCGTCTTTTCTGCGATTACCTTGGAGGCCGGGCCTTTTTCGCCAGCGGCGCCGGCCTGACGCGCTTCTCCATCGAACTGCCGGCCGCCTGACCTGGACAGGGCTAGCGCGCCGGTATGGGGGTCAGCCCCTTTGAGCGCCAGAAGGCGTCCGCGCCCGGGTGCAGGGGGATGACCACACCGTCCAAACCTCCGGCGATACTCATCTGCCGGGCCGTCTTCTTGACTTTCGCCATGTAGGCCAGCCCTTCGGGGGTATAGATTTCAGTCAGGGCTTTTTCAACCCTGTTCGCAGGCAGACGGTTGCTGGCGACCCAGATGGCCGCGTCCTGGAAGGTTGCAATGTCTCTGTCCTGGCCGATGTAGGTGCCGGCAGGGATCGTTGTCCCGGAATAGAAGGGGTAGTTCTGTTCTATTTTGCGCCGGGTGTTTTCGGTCCACAGGTCCAGCAGGCGGACGGGGGTCTTGGCGGCCAGTTGGGTCACGCTGGCGTTGGGATAGCCGGCGACGACCCACATGGCATCGACCTTGCCGGCGAGCAGCGCCTGGGCCGCAAGGTTGTAGCCGATCATTTCGAAACGAATGTCCCTGGCCAGCCCCAGGGCACTGAAATAGCGCCCGGCAGCGGTGGCGGCTCCCGAACCGGAAGGCCCGATGGCGACCCTGTGGCCGGCCAGGTCATCAACCTTTTGGATGGCGCTGTCAGCCGGAACCACCAGGTGGGCCGGAGCACCATACAGGAAGGCCAGAGCCAGAACGTTCCGGTATTCCTTGGGGTCATCGGCCAGGGCTCCCCTGCGCGCAAGCCAGACGTCTCCGCTGTAAACAATGGCGAAGTCCGCCTCTCCGGCATCGACCCGTCGGATGTTTTCGACCGAGCCGGCTGAAGTCTTCAGCTCGACGCGAAATTCATCCGGCATTTTGCGGTTCAGCCGGGTGGCTATGCCGTTGGCGAAATAATTGAATGTACCCCCATCCGGCCCGCCGGAAAAGGCGAGCCGGGCCGGGCCCTCGCCCCGTGCGGGGATTGGGCACAGAAGGGCGGGGAGCAGAAGAAGGATCAGCAGGATTCGTCGCATCGAAGCAGTCGCTCAGGCCGGTAGCGGCACCACGAAGACCGGGCGCTTCGACTTGCGAAGCACCTTTTCTGCGGTGCTGCCGAGGAAGGTGTATTCCAGGGCGCCCTTGCCATGGGTCCCCATGACAATGACATCGGCATCGAGTTCGTCGGCGACCTTGAGAATCGTCGGGACCGGATGCCCGTGCACCACGGTGGTACCGGCAAAGCGTTTGAGATCCTCGGGATGATCCCGCAGTTCGGTGCGCGCAAACTGGTCGATTTCGCGACGGACCTCTTCTTTTGCCTCGTCTTCGTGCGCTTTTTCGAATTCACCCAGTTTGCCCTCGCCCATGACCGCCGATACGTAGGTTCTGAAGGTGGCGTCGACTTCGGGGATGACATGCAGCAGGTGGATGTCGGCATTGTGTTCGCGTGCCAGCATGACCGCGTGCTTGAAGGCGTTCTCGGAGTTGGGGGTCAGGTCGGTCGCGACCAGGATGGTTTTGTATTTCGGCAGCATGGCAAGCCTCCTTGACGAGGAATCTTCCTGAAATCAGTTTAGCATACTGATCGGCAGGGCAAGCCTGATCATTAAGGGGTTTGCGCCAAAAAAGGAGGGCGGAGCCGGCCGGCTCCGCCCTTGACTTTTCGGGTAATCAGTACCCCTTGAGGTAGTCGATATATTCCGGCAGCCAGAGGGAAATCTGCGGAATGTAGGTGATCAGCACCAGGAATACGAGCAGGATCAGCAACCAGGGCAGCGCCGCCCTGAGGACCCAGGTGATGTTGTGCCCGGTGATGCCGGCGGTGACGAACAGGTTCAGGCCGACCGGTGGCGTGATCATGCCGATTTCCATGTTGACGACCATGATGACACCGAGGTGAATCGGGTCGATGCCCAGCTTGACGGCGATCGGGAAGAGGATCGGCGCCATGATCAGCAGGATGGCCGAAGGCTCCATGAAGTTGCCGGCGGCCAGCAGCAGGATGTTGACCACGATCAGGAAGCCCCAGGCCGGCAGGCCCCAGCCGACGATGATCTCGGCGATGTGGTGCGGGATGCGTTCGCTGGTCAGCACGTGAGCGAAAAGCATGGCATTGCCGATGATGAACAGCAGCATGATCGACACCTTGGAGGCGTCGCGGAAGACCTTGCGGGTGTCCGGGTGCATGATCGATTTCGGCAGGGCGACCAGGCTCTGGGTCAGGGCGCGCACGATGACGGTTGGGATCGGTTCGCCCGGTCGGGTGCGCCAGGGAACCCCTTTGAGCGGGCCCATGTCGCGGTAGACGAAGATGGCGACGAACCAGGCGTAAACGGCTGAAATGGCCGCGGCTTCGGTCGGGCTGCAGATGCCACCATAGATCGAACCGAGAACGATGATGATCAGCATCAGGCCCCAGAAGGCGCTCATGAACGACTTGCCGAGTTCCTTGAAGCCCTTCCATGGCTGGGCCGGCAGCCCTTTGATTCGGGCGACGATGTAGATGACGATCATCAGCATGGTGCCCATGAGCAGGCCGGGCAGAAAGCCGGCCATGAACAGGCGCGCGGCCGATTCCTCGGTGGCGGCGGCGTAGACCAGCATGACGATCGACGGCGGAATCAGGATGCCCAGGGTGCCGGCGTTGGTGATGACGCCAGCGGCCAGTTCTTCGGGGTAGCCGGCCTTGACCATTCCGGCGATGACGATGGAGCCGATGGCAGCGACGGTCGCCGGCGAGGAACCGGAAACGGCGGCGAAGATCATGCAGGCCAGGACCGAGGCCATGGCCAGACCGCCGCGGATCCAGCCGACGCAGTCGATGGCGAAGTTGATGATGCGGTTGGCGACCCCGCCGGTCGACAGGAAAGTCGATGACAGGATGAAAAAGGGAATCGCCAGCAGGGTGTAGTGCTCCGACTCGGCCTCGAACAGTTTCAGGGCTATCGAGGCGAGCGAGTCATGGGAAAAGAGCAGGATGGTCGTGATGCTCGACAGGCCGAGAGCGAAGGCGATCGGCATGCCGGTCAAAAGGCACAGCAGCAGCAGGATGAAAAGTGCAGCGGTGGTCATGCCGAATCACCTCCTTTCGACGCCAGTTTCTTGGCTTCTTCGGCAAGGTGCATGCTCTCCTTGGCCTCGTCGACCATCTTGAAGCCCTCGGCCTTGCCGGTGATGATGTTCCAGAGCAGAATCAACAGTCGTATGGCCATCAGCACCATGCCTATGACGATGATGCTGTGAGCAATCCATTTCGGGATCGGCATGTCCTCAAGCTCGATGCCGATCAGGTGCATCTTCTTCAGATAGATCCAGCCGCCATAGGTAAACAGACCGGTATAGAACAGGCAGGCACAGACGGCGATGGCGCTGACGAAGCGCCTCAGTGCCGACGGGAGGATCTTCACCAGGGCATCGACGCCGATGTGCGAGCCGATCTTGATGCCGTAGGAGGCGCCGAACAGCACCATCCAGGCGGAAATATGCAGGGTGGCCTCCTGGGCCCACATAACTCCGGTACCGAAACCGAACCTGAGGACCACCTCCACGAACACCAGCAGGGTCATGGCCGCGAGCAGGATCGAAATGATCGCTTCCTCGAGGCCATTGATCATTCGGGTCAGCATTGTTCAAACCTCACGTAAATACCGCGCAAAAAACGACATGATAAAGGAAGGCGGACCCCGTCGCCGGGGTCCGCCCTGTGTTGGTGCTGCTCAGTTGCAGGAAACGGCGGCGTCGATGAAATCCTTGCCGATTTCGCCTTCGAACTTCTTCCAGACCGGCTTCATTACGTCAACCCACTGCTGACGCTGGGCGTCGGTCAGGGTCAGGATTTCCGAACGGCCGGAGTCGGCGATCTTCTTCTTGTCGGCAACGGCCTTCTCGGCGGCGACCTGGTTGCCATAGGCGATGGCTTCGTCCAGAGCCTTTTTCAGCTCGGTGCGAATATCGTCAGGCAGGCCCATCCAGAACTCGACGCTGGTCACGACCAGGTAGTCGAGCACGCCGTGGTTCGACTCGGTGATGTAGGGCTGCACTTCGTAGAACTTCTTGGAGTAGATGTTGCTCCAGGTGTTCTCCTGGCCGTCGATGGCCTTGGTCTGCAGCAGGGTGAAGACCTCGGAGAAGGGCTTCTTCAGCGGCATGGCATCCACGGCCTCGAACTGGGCGGCGAGCACGTCGGAGCTCATGATGCGGAATTTCTTGCCCTTGGCGTCGGCGGGCACGCGCAGCGGCGAGTTGGCCGAGAGCTGCTTCAGGCCGTTGTGCAGGTAGCCGAGACCGATCAGGCCCTTGTTCTTCATGCTCATCAGCAGCTCCTGGCCCTTGGGGCCCTGCTGGAAGCACTCGACCGCCTTCATGTCCTTGAACAGGAAGGGCAGGTCATAGATCTGAAGCTTCTTGGTGTATTTCTTGAATTTGGACAGGGACGGCGCCGCGAGCTGGACATCGCCGAGCAGCATGGCCTCGAGGACCTTGTTGTCGCCGAACAGCTGGGAGTTGGGGTAGACCTCGACTTCGACCTTGCCGGCCAGGCGCTGGTCGACCAGTTCCTTGAACTTGTTGGCCATCTTGCCCTTGGGGGTGTTCTCGGCCACGACGTGCGAGAACTTGATGAGGATGGGGGCGGCCATGGCGACGGTGGAGCTGAGCACCATCGCAAACGCGGCAAACAGGGCTACCAGAAGCAGTTTTCTTTTCATTTTTTCCTCTCCTCTTTGCAGATTGAAACAGGGTTGTGAATTCTGTTGCCCGCAGGCAACGGCCGATTTGGAAATTCCCCGACCACCGGGGATGTCATTTCGCCGACCGGAAACAGTTTAGCAGACTCTGGATTTGTCTGCCGGATCGGCACAGACACAGTTGCTTGAGCAATATGGGTGCCAGAGTCACCTGCTATTGCACCGAGGGTTTGTGCAGCCGGCCAATCGAAATGCGAGAGGGCTGAAACTTCAAGGGGATGAGCGAAATAAAATTTCTTTTTAATATTCTGTTGCCGAGGGATGACAAGGGCGGATCGAAGCCGCAGGAAATGGCCGCCGAACGCGTGCTGTCCAGACGTGAATGGTCTACAATACCCTGAAAGTACAGGGAAAATTCCGCCGGGTATATCCCTGGTGCCCGTGTGGTGGAGTGCTGAAACCTGTTTGGCAAGGACAAAAGGGGTTTTGAAAACCGAATCTGCGGCCAATATTCGCCACTGGCGACCTCGGTGGCCGAAATTGGCCATGCCCCTGGCTTGAAACATTGTATGGCGATGCGATGCGGTTTGTGGTTGAGGCCTGGTGGCGAAAGGGCTAGTCTGGCAAACATCATGAATCTGCCATCGAACAAACAGGGTGGACTGCCGGGACGGGTGACGCTTCTGGCGCCGGCCAAGATCAATTTGTGGCTGCATGTGCTGCGTCGCCGGCCGGACGGTTATCATGATCTCGACATGCTCATGCAGCGGCTCGACCTGTGTGATGGCATCGACATCCGCCTGGTCGAAACCGCCGGGGTCGAGGTCGAATGCCCGGGGCTGGAACTTGCGCCCGGCGCCGACAACCTGGCCGCCCGGGCGGCCAGGCTGATGCTCGACCTGGCGGGGCACGCTGATATCGGCTGTTCGATCAGGATCGACAAGCGCATTCCCGCCGCTGCCGGACTCGGCGGCGGGTCCAGCGACGCCGCGTCCGTGATGCTGGGGCTGAACCGCCTGCTGGGGCTGGGGCTGTCGGCGCGGCAATTGATCCCTCACGGAGTTCGGCTTGGGGCCGATGTCCCCTTCTTCCTGCTCGATGTGGTGGCGGCCCGTGCCGGTGGGGTCGGCGAGGTGCTCGAACCGGTGGAAAATCTGCCCGAGATGGGTTACCTCCTGGTCAATCCGAAAGTGGCTGTTCCGACTGCCGATGTCTTCGGAAATTTGGGGTTGACAGCCCCGGGGCCGGGGGCTAAACTGCGCGAGTTTCCCCGGACGCCAACGGGTTTGGTGCGCCTGTTTCACAATGACCTGCAGCCGGTTGCCTGCCGGCTGTTCCCGGTTGTTGTCGAGGTGCTTGATCGGCTCGGACAGACCGGAGCTGACGGTGTCCTGATGTCGGGCAGCGGAGCCACGGTTTTTGCCGCATTTTCCGATCCGGACGCCCTTGAGCGGGCCCGAAGGGCCCTTGAGGCTGAAACCGACTGGTTTGTTGCCGCCTGCGGTCCCTTTGCCGGGTCGGTATTCGGGGATTGAGGATCATTGCCTGCTGGGGCGTCGCCAAGCGGTAAGGCACCGGATTTTGATTCCGGCATTCCCAGGTTCGAATCCTGGCGCCCCAGCCATTACAAATGACAGCGGGACGCAACCTGCCAGGATTCGAAGCGGAGCGAGCGCGTCCCGTGGACGATAAGCGGCCGGGAAGGCCGCGGCAGCGAGCGCAGGGGAGCCGACGCAGGAGCCGCCGGGAGGGCGGCGACGAAGTTGGCGAATCCTGGCGCCCCAGCCACTACAAATGACAGCGGGACGCGGCCTGCCGGGATTCGAAGCGGAGCGAGCGCGTCCTGCGGACGATAAGCGGCCGGGTGGGGAATTCTGCCCCGCCCGACGGCCCGTGTCCGGGCTCTGTACAGTAT
>RFIO01000050.1 GCA_003695205.1 Deltaproteobacteria bacterium | reverse complement strand
TCGCCGCAGATGTCGGCTTCACCCTCGCCCCTCACCGCGTACCTGGCCGGCTTGCTGTTGGGGTCGTGGCAGTAGGTGCAGCGCCATACCCCGGCCGGCCCGTGCACGTACTTGTGGTTGAGGCGCCGCTTGTGGCATCCGGCGCAGGGGTTCTGCGCCGGGTCGGGGCTCTGCAGCTGCACCTTGTCAGGGTTCATGGTGTGGCAGGAGGCGCACAGGGCCTCCTTTTCGGGCGTGTGCATGACGAAGGGGCGGTAGCCTTCCGGCGCCTGTCCGGTGGGGTCGGGCTGGTACCAGGTCTTCGCCGCCGCCTCGGCGACCTTGCTGCCGCCGGCGTAGCCCTCGACCTTGATGCTGTTCTCACCCGGATCGAACTCGGGCTGCAAAATGAGCATGTCGCCGAAGGCAGCCTTGTAGTCGGCGCCCGAGACGTCGATCATGTCGGTACGGCCGCCGTTCAGTTCGACGATCACCCCTTCGATGGCCGGCTGCTTGCCGAACTTGATGATGACGAAATCGGACTGGCGAATAAAGGTCCCGTCGGCCGGGTAGATGATCTCAAGCGCCCCGGCGTATCCGGGCAGCAGCACCAGCAGCCCGGCCAGTATCATCGTCACACGAAGACATCTGCTCATCGTTCCCACTCCTGTCAGCGATTCAGCGAACCGTTCGTCTCAAGTTTCTTCTGCAGTACCGGCGGCATGAAAGCCTGCCCCGGCAGGATCGGATGCGCGGCCAGGTACTCGGGTGTCAGGTACTGGAACTGGTGCACCATGCGATTGAGGGAATCGACCACCCAGATTGCCTCGCCGCTGTCGATATCAATTCCCTCCGGCAGGTAGAAGCCGCCGGGCGATACCTTGCCGTCGACCATCGGCGCCTCGCCTCCCACCGTCAGCAGGAAATCCCCCTCGCGACTAAAGACCACGAACTTGTGCGCCTGCGAGTCGGTGACATAAACCAGGTTCGACGGGCTGACGGCGATCGATTTGGGGATCATGAAGGAGCCGAGCGCCGTCCCCCGCTCGCCGAAGGCGCGCACGAAGCCCCCCTCACGGTCGAACACCTGCACCCGGGCGTTCATCGAATCGAGCACGAACAGATTGCCGTCCGAGTCGACGGCGCAATCGACCGGGAAATTGAACTGGCCCGGAGCCACGCCGCGCCCACCGATGCTGCTGACAAGTTTACCGGCCCGATCGAAGAAATGCACCTTGTGGGCCGCGGTATCGACGACATAAAGGCCGCCGCGTACCGGATCGAATGCCAGTCCGGTCGGGCGCTGCAGGGCGCCGTTCTCGATTTCCCGCACCACCAGTTCGTCGTCATCAAAAACCAGGATCTGCTTGCGCAGCGAGTCGGATACGTAAATATGTCCGGCGTCATCCAGAGTCATGCCGGCAGGAAGCTGGAAAGCGAAACTGGCGCCCGAAGGGTAGCGCAGATGGCGGATTTCGTGCGTGTTGAAATCCCAAACCTGCACCTGGCTCAGCCCCTGGTCGGCCACAAACAGCCTCCCCTTGCCGTCGGAAGCCACCACCGAGGGACGCACGAAAGCCCGTCTCGGTCGGTCCTTGCCGAAGATTGTTTCCTCCAGCCAGTCATTGACGCCGCGCCGGACATCCTGGTCGGCATGGTAGAAGTTGATGTACTCGATCTTCGGAGCGATATCGCCCGGCGGCCAGAAGTAACGCTTGCGCACCTGCTGCGGCTGGGGCGCGCTGCAGGCGGCCAGCAGCAAAAGCAGGCCGGCCCAGAGCAGCAGGTTGCGGAATCTGTTCATTCCCTCTTTTTTCATCAGTCGTTGCGCACCGGCCGCACCCGGTCGTAGGACTTGGGCTTGTGGCAGCCGACCATGCAGGTGCCGCCGGTTTCGGTCTGGGTGTGGTTGATCGGAATCTGCCACTGGCCGAAGCCCGGTACCTGTTTGCGAATCAGGTGATCCTGCGCGCCGCCGTGGACGTCGTGACAGGTGCGGCAGACCCTCCCCTTGGCCTTGTTGACATGGATGTAGTGGATGTTGCGGTCGCCGTTGCGGAACCCGGTTGCCTGAACGGTTCGCGCGTACTCGAAGGTTTCCCACCTGTGGCATTTCAGGCACAGCTCGTAGGCACCCCGATCATAGGATGTGTAGAAACCCTCCGGGTAGGCCCCCTTGAGCAGCGGCCTGGTGTCGGAGCCGTGCGGGTTGTGGCAGGCGACACAGCGGCCGTTTTTGACCGGCTGGTGCTGCGAGGCGCTGGCGGCGATGTGCTCCTGGATATCCTCGTGGCACATGAAGCAGACCTCGGTCTCGGCGCTGCTGAACATCTTCGGGTTGCCGGTGCCGTGGACATCGTGACAGACGGTGCAGCCATCTTCGAGGGCGGCGTGCTTCGAAGCAGCGTTTTTCGCCGCGTCGACAACCTCGTCGTGACAGCGGGCGCAGAGTTCGTCGCCGGTTGCCGGCAGCATCTTCGCCTCGGGCCCGGTGTGGGGATCATGGCAGCTGATGCAACCCTCCTCCACCGCCGGGTGGACGTTCTCCATCTCGCCAAGGGCCGCCTTGTCGTCATGGCACATGAAGCAGAGCTGGTTGCCAGGCGCGGCCAGCTGGTACTCGCTGTCGGCGGCGTGGACGTCGTGACAGGAGAGGCATTCGCCGTCGGCCACCGGCGGGTGGTCGACCTGGTCTGCGGTCTTGTCCTCGTGACACTGGTAGCAGAGATCACTGCCGGTCGCCGGCAGCATTTTCGCTTTGGCACCACCGTGCGGGCCGTGACAGCTGGTGCATTCCCCGGCGGCCACCGGCGAGTGGACCGCCGACTTGCCCTCGGTCTTGCTCTCGTGGCACTGCTCGCACAATTGGGCGCCGGCAGCTTTGAGCATCTTCGGGTTGGGACTGGCGTGCGGGTTGTGGCAACCGGTGCAGCCCTCTTCCAGCGCCGGGTGCACAACCTTCATGCCGTCGGCCGGATTGTCATGACAGCTCAGGCACAGCTCGTTCCCCTCGGCACTGAGCATCTTCGGCGCGTCATCCGCGTGCGGGTTGTGGCAGGCGGTACAGCCGTCCTCCAGCGCCGGATGCACATGCTTCATGCCATCGGTCGGGTCGTCGTGGCAGGTCAGGCAGAGATCCTTGCCTTCGGCCGGCAGCATCTTCGGCGCCGGACCGTCGTGCGGGTTGTGGCAGCCGGTGCAGCCCTCCTCCAGCGCCGGATGCACATGCTTTTTGCCACCGGCCGGATCGTCGTGGCACTCGAGACAGAGAGCATTGCCTTCGGCGCCGAGCATCTTCGGATTGTCACCGGCGTGGGGGTTGTGGCAGGAGATACAGCCATCGTCGACGGCGGGATGGTGATTGGGCCCCGGCTCCTTGTCGTCGTGACACATGAAGCAAAGGGCGTTGCCGTCCTGCAGCAGCATGTAGCGGTTGGCGCTCTGGTGCGGGCTGTGGCAGCCGGTGCAGCCATCCTCAAGGATCGGGTGGATGTGTTTTTTCCCCTCGGTCTTGCTGTCGTGGCACAGGTAGCAGAGGTCGCTGCCCGACGCGGCCAGCCTGAAGGCCCCCTTTTTGCCGGGGTGCTTCTTGCCGGTCGGTTCATGGCACATGTCACAGCCGTTGGCGGCCACGGGGCCGTGGACCACCTTCGCCTTGCCGAGAACTGCATGGCAGTCTGCCGTGACGCAACTTTCCGCCCGGGCCGTGCCGCTCAGCAACAGAAGCCCGGCAAATACAACCAGTAAACCCTGCACCCGAATGCCCATCATCCTTGTTCCTCCCGTCAAATGACAACAGCCGAACAGGCCAAAAGACGGCCCGATCCGGCACACAGCTGCCTCGCGCGTTTTCTGCTTTAACAGAAAACGCCGATCTGAACGCAACGGGCGGTTTCCGCGCAGTCCACAGGAGCCGCAACCGGAAACCGCCCGAAAAAATCATGCAAGCACCAGACCACAGGCAGTATCGCCGCAATCCGGCACCGGGAAGGGATCAGCTGCCGCCGTAGGAATGCAGGCCTGACAGCACCAGGTTGACCCCAAGGTAGCAGAAGATGGTGGCGGCGAACCCGAAAACCGACAGCCAGGCGGCCTTCTTTCCGACCCAGCCGCGGGTGAAACGAGCGTGCAGAAAAGCGGCGTAGATGAACCAGACGATCAGGCTCCAGGTCTCCTTCGGGTCCCAGCTCCAGTAGGTGCCCCAGGCGTAGTTGGCCCAGGCGGCGCCGGTGATGATGCCGAGAGACAGCAGCGGAAAGCCGATCATGATCGCCTTGTAGTTGATGTCATCCAGCACCCGGATGGAGGGGAAGACGCCGAGCAGGCCGCCGACGGGGCTGCCTTCAGGGTTCTTCTCCTCCTTGCCCGCCTTGATCAGGTACATGATCGACACGCCGCAGGCGACGGCGAAGGCGGCGTACCCGAGGAAGCAGGTGATGACGTGGTAGGTCAGCCAGTTGCTCTGCAGCGCCGGCACCAGCGGATCGATGGCGTCGTTGAGGTAGAGCTGGGCCCAGACCATGCCAAGAAAGGCGAAGGGAACGACAAAGGCACCGACGGCCCGCTGCTTGTACTTCAGGTCGATGACGATGTAGAGGAGCATGATGGTCCAGGAGAAGAAGACCACCGACTCGTACAGGTTGGTCAGCGGCGCCCGGCCGTCGACACCGAGAATCTGGTACGACTCGTACCAGCGAAATCCGATGGCGGCGGTATTAAGGGCGAAGCCGATGTAGCTGACAATGGTTGCCACCAGGGCCACGCCGCGGCTGCGGGTGGCCAGGTAGGCGATGAAAACGACCATGGCGCCGAAATAGGCAATGGTGGTGATGTTGAAAAGTTTGACACTGAGCATGGTAGCGAAGCCTCCCGGGCCATCCGGCCCTGTCTGTGTCGAACGCGCTCCCTTGGGAGCGCGACTGGTTATCCGTTTTTAACCGCGTCCTCGAGCTGGGCGGAGAAGTTCTCGAACCAGATCTCGAAGGCCGGCTGATTGCGATGGGCGTTGCCGCCGTAGAGGACCCGGCTGCCCTTGTCCGTTGCCTGCACGACCACCCAGATGCGCCGGTGGGACAGGAAGAAGGCGGCGAAGCAGCCGACCACCATCATGAAGCAGCCGAGCCAGACCACCCAGACGCCGGGGTCCTTGGCAACCTGCAGGCCGGTGTAGTAGCGCTGCTTGTAGTCGAGCAGACTGAAAATGTACTTGCCGCCGCGCTGGGCGTCGAAATCGGGGAAGTTCTTCAGCACCACGAAGCTCGGGTGGCGTTCGCCCGGCTTGTGTTCGTGGGTCATGCCCGGCAGCAGCTCGATGCGGGCTGCGGCGCCGAAGTTCTGGAACTGCTCGGTGAAGTCGGCCACCCGGAAGGCAGCCCCGCCGGGCAGCTCCGCCGGCTCGCCCTGACGCACCTTGACCTCGACCGTTTCACCGGTGGCACGTTCGCGCACCTTGAAATGGAACAGCGGATTGCCCATCGGGCCGTAGCTCGACTGGTAGAAGGTGATCCCCTTGTAGGTGAGCGGATCATTGACCTCGATGGTCTTCTTCAGCACCTCCTGGCCGTTGTCGAGCACCACCAGGTCGGAAACAAATTCCCGCGGCCGCCGCGAGTTGGGATAGAACTCGACATCGAAGCGGTCGCAGCGCACGGTGAAACCGAGTTCGATCGGCTGATTGCTGTTGCGTGGCCAGACCTTGTCGGAACTGCTCCCTTCCGGGATGTTGACAAAGGCCTTGTAGCCCCAGAAGGCGCCCATCAGCGCGCCGGCGAAAATCACCAGGATTGAGGCGTGAACCACGTAGACGCCGAAGCGGGACCAGGCCATCTTCTGGGTAAAGAGACAGATGCGGCCGTCGACATCGGTGCGCTCGATCCGGCCGAACAGCCTGCCCACCGCCTCAGCCGCCCGGCCGGCGGCTTCCTCGGCCGACAGGGAAGTCTCGACCTCCCCCTTGCGCCCCAGGGTGCGGAAGAACTTTTCGTCCGGAGTCTTGTCCGGATGGGCGACAATCCGGACGATGCGCGGCAGACGCTTGATGGAGCAGCAGGTCAGGTTGACGGCGAAAACAATCAGCAGGGTGATGAACCACCAGGAGTGGTACATGTCGAGGAAGTCGAGGGCGACGAAGATCTTGTAGGCCGTCGGCCCGTATTCCTGGATGTACTCCTGGGGATTGGCATTCTGCTGGATGACCGTACCGATGATGGAGGTGATGGCGAGCAGGATCAGGGTGGCGATCGCCAGTTTCAGCGAGCAGAAAAAGTCCCAGATATGCTCGAAAAAGCTCTTGTCGCGGGTGGTCAAGGATGGCTCCTTCGCTGTAGTTGAAATCGGCCGGGCTGCCTCCTGAGGACAATCCTGACCAAGTTAGTCCAGGTTTTTCGGCCTTGTCAACTGGCACCGTACCGGTCAGTCGGCCAGACCGTCCTGCCTGAGACGCTTTTGCAGATTTTCGGCCTTGGCCAGCACCCCCTCGGCCATTTTCTGTCTCTGGGCTGCCAGCTTTTCGGCCAGACCGGCATCGGTCACGGCAAGAATCTGTACCGCGAACAGACCGGCGTTGCGCGCTCCGGCCTTGCCGACCGCCATGGTCGCGACCGGGATGCCCGCGGGCATCTGCACCATCGACAGCAGGGCGTCGAGGCCGTTGAGGGCCGTGGCGTCGATCGGTACCGCGATGACCGGCAGGGTGGTTTCCGCCGCCACCACACCGGCCAGGTGGGCGGCGGCTCCGGCGCCGGCGATGATCACTTGCAAACCCCGTTCCCGGGCACTGCGCACATACTCCGAGGTTCGCGCCGGAGTGCGGTGGGCGCTGCTGACGGTCATTTCGAACGGCACGCCGAATTCCTTGAGCGCCTTGCCGGCTTCGGCCATCACCTCGTAGTCGTTGTCGCTCCCCATCAGGATGCCGACAAGCGGTTTGTCTGCCATCGAGAAAACTCCCTTCGTGATAAAGGGCCCAGGGCAAGGGTCAACAGTCAAGGCCCGTCCTTGGCTGCTGACCTTTCGCCTTGCGCCGGTCGTTCTTTATCCTCTGTCTCTTTAGTCCTTCGCCCTTTGCCTTTAGCCCTTCCTCTTCAGAGCCTTTGCACCGATGTCGCGCCGGAAGTGGACATCCTGCCAGGAGATCTTTGCCACCCCCTCGTAGGCCTTGCGGATGGCCGAGGCGACATCCGGGCCGAGACCGGTGACACCGAGAACCCGGCCGCCGACATTGACGATCTTGCCGTCCTTCTCCGCGGTGCCGGCATGAAAAACAACCAGGTCATCCAGCTTCGCCGCCTCCTCGAGGCCGGAGATCGGATGCCCCTTCTCGTAGCTGCCCGGGTAGCCGCCCGAGGCCATGACCACGCAGACCGCCGCCTTGTCGTGCCATTCGAGGCTGGTCCGGGTCAGATTGCCGCGCGCGCAGGCCTGCAGGATGGGGACGATATCCTCCTTCATGCGCGCCAGCAGCGGCTGGGCCTCGGGGTCTCCGAACCGGGCGTTGTATTCGACCACGCGCGGCCTGCCATCCTTGATCATCAGTCCGACGTAGAGGATGCCGCTGTAGGGATGACCGTCCGCCGCCATGCCGGCGATGGTCGGCCTGACGATGGTTTCGACGATCTCGTCATGCAACGCATCGGTCACCACCGGCGCCGGCGAGTAGGCTCCCATCCCCCCGGTATTGAGCCCTTCGTCGTTGTCGAAGACACGCTTGTGGTCCTGGCTGGAGGCGAGCGGCAGGATGTTCCGGCCGTCGGTGAAGGCGAAGAAGGAGGCCTCCTCGCCGTCCATGAATTCCTCGATCACCACCTCGGCGCCGGCGGCGCCGAAGACCTTGTCGAGCATGATATCGTCCACGGCCCTGACCGCCGTCTCAACATCCATGGCGACAATGACCCCCTTGCCGGCGGCCAGGCCATCGGCCTTGACCACGATGGGCGCCCCCTGCTCGCGGATGTAGGCGACGGCGTCGGCGTGGTTGTCGAAACGCCGGTAGGCGGCGGTGGGAATGTTGTAGCGGGCCATCAGGTCCTTGGAAAAGCCCTTGCTCCCCTCGAGCTGGGCCGCCGCTTTGGTCGGACCGAAAATATCGAGTCCGGCCTCACGGAACCGGTCGACAATGCCCAGAGTCAGCGGCAGTTCCGGCCCGACCACGGTCAGGTCGATGCCGGTCTTTTGGGCGAAGGCGAGCAGGCCGTCCAGGTCGTCAACGGCGATGTCGACGCATTCGGCCAGCTGGGCGATGCCCGGGTTGCCCGGCGCGCACCAGATTTTGTCGACCAGCGGCGACTGGGCGATCTTCCAGACCAGAGCATGCTCGCGGCCACCGCCGCCAATAACCAGAACTTTCATTCAGGCCTCCAAAGTCGGCCACGTCAGGAACGCTTCAACTGCGTTCCCCTTG
>RFIO01000049.1 GCA_003695205.1 Deltaproteobacteria bacterium | reverse complement strand
CGTCCGTCCCGCTCCAGCTGATCGACGACACGCAGGCTCTGCCGAACGTGACGGAAGCCGCCCGGTACCAGCCGGTTCAGCACCCGTTCGCCGGCATGACCGAAGGGCGTATGTCCCAGGTCATGGCCAAGTGCGATCGCCTCGGTGAGATCCTCATTGAGTCCAAGAGCCCTGGCGACGGTGCGCGCTATCTGGGCCACCTCGAGTGTATGTGAAAGCCTGGTGCGGTAGTGATCCCCTTCCGGAGAAAGAAAAACCTGGGTCTTGTATTTGAGACGCCGGAACGATTTGCAATGAAGAATGCGGTCACGATCAACCTGAAAGCAGGTACGGACATCACACTCTTCTTCGGGTCTTGTACGCCCCTTTGAAGAGCGACTTGGCGTACCATAAGACGATAAAATCCGCTCTTCACGATCCTGAAGAGATTCTCTGATCAGCATTTTCTTCATTTTTTTTCGGTCTGCTCTTGCCAAGACATGGATTCAATATTATCTTTTGCTGGCAATTGGTCAATTTTTTTATGTCCGGGACTGTTGAAACAGCTCCAGAAGTGTTTCGAAAAACAACTGTCAATCAAAGCAAAAGGAGAACCCCATGTCAGAACTGCTTCAAATGGCCAAGGATCTTGTGGAAGCCCAGGCGACTTCGCGTTCCATGTCGACGGAAGAAATGATCACGTCCCTTTCGGAAATCTACAAGGCGCTCCAGGGTCTGTCACAGGATCAGGATGTAGCGGGCGAAGCGGCTGAAGCTGGTCCTGTTGTCAGCCGCAAAAAGGCCTTTGGTAAAGACAAGGTCTACTGCATGATCTGTGGCGAAGGCATGAAAACCCTGTCCCGCCACCTTCGCACCAAGCATGAGATGACCCCTTCGGACTACCGCAAGCAGTTCGACATCCCCAGCTCCCAGCCGCTGGCGGCCCGCAGCTACTCGGAAACCCGCCGCCAGATGGCTATCGACGCGGGCCTCGCCGACAATCTCGCCAAGGCCCGCGCGGCCAGGAAAGGCGGCCGCAAGAAGGCCAAAAAGTAACAACGTACAACCGGCAGACAGAAAGAAAGCCCGCGCGGCCTGCAGCCACGCGGGCTTTCCTGTTTTCCGGACAGGGCCCTCATTCCTCCGGCAGCAACTGCCAGCGGGCATAGCCCTGCTTTAACTCAGGCGCCTCAACCTGTCTGCCGACCAGACGAACTGAGCCGCGCAGCGGATCAGACTTGACGGTCACCCACGCCCGGGCCAGCGCCGCCAGGGTCGCCTCCTGGAAAACCAGCGTGCGCCCGTCAGCGAGGGTCAGCCTGGCCCGCAGGTGCCGATGGCCATCAGGAACGGCCACCTCCAGCGCCAGGATGTCCTCGGTGCCGAAGACCGTTTCCTCAGAGAGATTCGACACGGAAGGACATCTCGGCCAGGGGCTGGCCACTCGCGTCCTCGACCACCAGACGCCAGTCACCGGTCCATTCGGGCAGAATACGCTTGGATGACCAGGTTCGCCAGTTGCCGCTGCGTACGGGCAACTCGACCCTGGCCATTTCCCGCTCCTGCCAGTACCAGACATGGGCGATCCGGGTATCCTCCTGGGCCCCGGTGACCCTGGTAAAACAGTAGAGACGGCCGATATCGGCCGGAACCACCTCCAGTACGTCAACGGGCTGGCGCTGTTCGATGCCGCGCGCAAGACTCAGCTCCTCCACCTCCATGGCCCAGCTGATCGCGGGCAGGCAAAGCAGAAAAGCTACAAGCACAAGCAAACCTGATCTCATCTGTCATCTCCTTGTTGGCTGTCGGTCTTTCGGTCGCATGCCGCAACGTTTGCCATTCTAACCAATGAAACCCCTTTTTGCATGACCCGGGAAAGATTTTCTTGCCTTGTGCGACCAACAGCCCTTAAATTTGACTCATGTCTGATGCCCGCTCGATGAAGAAAGTGCTGCTCTACCTTAAACAGCAGGAACTGCTGACCACCCTGGAGTTGATTCTGCGTCACTGGGGCTACCGGGTATTCGCAACCCATCGCCGGGACGCATTCCGCAACCATGCCGAGGATTGGAAACCCGATCTCGTGATGGTCGGCAATGACCTGCTGCAATCGAGCGACATCGCCAACTGCGCCCGCAAGGCCGCCGGCCGAAGCGGCCACAATCTCGTCTGCATCGAAGAAGACCCCGCGCGAGGAACGGCCGTCGAAACGGTCGGACTCAAGGTCCCGGTCGATGTCTTTGAGCTGTACCGGGTCATGCAGAAATATCTCGAAGAAAAGCCGCGAACCAACTTCCGCATTGCCATGCGGGTTCCGGGCATGGTGGTCCGGCCCGAAACCACCTCCCTGGTCGAGGTCCTCAGCATCAGCGCCCAGGGTCTGTTTCTCAAGACGTCACTGAAGATCAGTCGAGGCGAGCGGTTCAGGCTGGTTCTGCCCCTTCTCGGCATGAAACGCGAGCTGGAACTGGGCGCCGAAGTCCTCTACGTTGTCGAGCCATCACCGGAGAACGGCTATCAGCAGGGAGTCGGGCTGGAATTCACCGACCTGGGCGACCAGGAGCGATGTGAACTGGAAGCCTTTCTGGAACGCGCCCTGCTGGAAGAGCTGGACGACAAGCACGGCCACATCGAAATCGACCTTTCCCGCCTGAGCCTGCACACGGCCGAGCCCTTCCGGGCCGGCCTGCCAAACCTGCAGCAGGCCTGACCAGGGTCAGCCTGCCGCCAGCTGGTCAAGAAAAGAACGACCCGGCTCCTTGCCTACGCCGAAATTGTCGGCCACGGTGGCGCCGACATCAGCGAAACTTTCACGCTCACCCAGATCAATTCCGGCAGACATCCCGGCGTGCCATGCCAGCAGGGGGACCCGCTCGCGCGTGTGATCGGTTCCGGGCGTCGTGGGATCACAGCCGTGGTCGGCGGTTATCAGCAGCAGGTCGTCATCCTCAAGATGGGACTGAAGCCGTCCCAGCCAGTCGTCGAAACGGGTCAGTCCCCGGGCGAAGCCGACACTGTCAAGCCGGTGCCCCCAGAGCATGTCGAAATCGACCAGGTTGGCAAAGATCAATCCGCTGTCCTGACGGCCCAGGGCCGCCAGGATGGCATCCATTCCCTCGTCGTTGTCAGTCGTCGGCTGCTGGCGGGTCAGGCCGCGGCCGCCGTACAGGTCACAGATCTTTCCGATGGCCTGGACCTCCACGCCGGCAGCTGTCAGGCGATCGAGCACGGTGGTTCCCACTGGCGGCAGCGAATAGTCGTGACGTCCGGCGACGCGCGCGAACCCCTCCGCCTCCGAGCCGGAAAATGGGCGGGCGATAACCCGGCCGACACGCAGGGGATTGAGCAATTCCCGCGCGGTTCGGCACCAACTATAAAGCCGATCCAGCGGCACCTTGTCCACATGCGCCGCCACCTGAAACACCGAGTCGACGGAGGTATAGACGATCGGGCGGCCCGTCCGCAGGTGCTCCGGACCGAAGGTCTGGATGATCTCGGTGCCGCTGGCGGCGACATTGCCAAGAACCCTGACACCGATGGCGGTTTCGAAATCCCGGATAACTTCGTCGGGAAAGCCCTGAGGGAAGGTTGGCAGCGGCTGGTCGAGGGTCACCCCCATCAGTTCCCAGTGCCCGGCGGTCGAGTCCTTGCCGCGCGCCTGCTCGCGCATGCGGCCATAGGCGCCGCGCACCGGGGCCTCAGGGTTGCCGCCAGCATAAGGAGCGACACGAAAGAGTCCAAGGCTGTCGAGATGCGGCAGATTCAGACCGCCGACAGCCTCGGCGACGTGTTGCAGGGTCGCGGCATCAGCATCGCCATAGGACGCGGCGTCGGGCATGCCGCCGATGCCGACGCCATCGAGTACGATCAGAAGGACGCGTCGAAACGGATTCACGCCTGCCGCTCCAGCCATTGCCGCATGATGGCCACCCCGGCGGAGGTGCCGATACGCGTCGCTCCGGCCGCAACCATGACGCCAAGATCATCCAGGGTGCGGATACCACCAGCCGCCTTGACGCCTACCCGCCCCCGGGCGGTCTGAGCCATCAGTCGCACCTGCCCGGCATCGGCCCCTTTTTCGGCAAATCCGGTCGAGGTCTTGACGAAGGCGGCACCACTGTCGGCCACCACATCCACCAGGGCGGTGATTGAATCAGGCGTCAACCGGCAGCATTCGAGAATCACCTTGATCTTCGCCTCGGGCACAGCGCGCACCAGCAGAGCGATCTCGTCTCCGACCGCCTGCCAGTTGGCTTGCGCGGCCAAGTCCTGCCGGATGACCATATCGAGTTCGACGGCGCCGTCGCCGACTGCCTGTTCGGCCTCAAAGCGTTTGACTTGCGGCGAACTGTAACCGAGAGGAAAACCGATCACGGTGCCGCAGGCTACCCCGGAACCGTACAGACGCCCTGCCGCCAGCCTGACATGACAGGGCGGGACGCAGACCGAGGCGAAGCCGTACTCGACCGCCTCTTCGCACAGGCGCTCGATTTCGGCCTTTTGGGCCGTGGGACGCAACAGGGTATGGTCGATCAGGGGCGCCGGTCCCCCGACGGCGGGCAGATCGGGTGTCATGGGGCCATCAGGTACGGTATTCGGCGTTGATGCGCACGTAATCAAAGGTCAGGTCGGAAGTATGGTAACTGAAGGAGCCCGTACCCATGCCGAGGTCGACCCGGACAGTGAATTCGTCCCGGCGCAGCACCTCGGTGGCGCGCTCCTCGCTGTCGCCGCCGACGAACAGGCCGTTGTCGGCCAGCAGAACATCGTCGAACCAGATGCGCACCCGGCCGGGGTCGACCTCCGCGCCCGAGTAGCCGGCTGCGGCAATGATCCGGCCCCAGTTGGCATCCTGGCCGAAAAAAGCTGTCTTCACCAGGTTCGAGGTGGCAATGGCCCGGGCGGCCAGGCGGGCATCGGCTTCGCTGGCGGCCCCGGTGACCTGGATCTCGACCAGCTTGGTCGCTCCTTCGCCATCGCGCACGATCATGCGAGCCAGCTCCAGCAGCACCTCCTGCAGCGCCTCAGCGAAACGACCGGCTTCTTCGCTCCCTTCACTGATGGCGCGGCCACTGGCACCGCCGGCCAGCAGCAGCACCATGTCGTTGGTCGAGGTATCCCCGTCCACGGTAATGGCGTTGAAGCTGCGGTCGACAGCCTGCCTCAGGCAGGTATCGAGCAGGCCCGGCTCGACGGCGGCGTCGGTCAGCACAAAAGCGAGCATGGTCGCCATGTTCGGGTGGATCATGCCAGCGCCCTTGGCCAGCCCCAGGATGGAATAGCCATCCTGCTGCCGGGACGCCGTCTTGGCAAAGGAGTCGGTGGTCCGGATCGCCTCGGCAACGGCCGGCCAGGCATCCTCAGAGAGTTTTGGGGCCAGTTGCGGAATCGTCGGCTCGATACGCGCCATGGGCAGGGGCTGACCGATCACGCCAGTGGAGGAAACCGCCACCAGCGCCTCGTCGATGCCCAAACTCGCGGCAGTGAGAGCCGCCATGCGCCGGGCATCCTTCAGGCCCTGCTCGCCGGTACAGGCATTGGCGTTGCCGCTGTTGACCACGACCGCCTGGCAGCGGCCGCTGGCGATCCGCTCCGCGCTGACAACCACTGGCGCGGCCACCACCCGGTTGCGGGTGAAGACCCCGGCCGCGGCCGCCGGAGTGTCGGCAACGATCAGGGCGATATCGTCACGTCCTGCCTTTTTGATCGCCGCGGAACCGGCTGCGAAACGAAAGCCCCGCGGAACGAACATCTGCTTGCTGGTCACGATTGTCTCCCGCTGCGGATACTACTGGCCGCAGCACTTCTTGTATTTCTTGCCGCTGCCGCAGGGACAGGGGTCGTTGCGGCCAATCTTCTCCGGGTTGACCGCCGGCTGGCGCGGCTGGGCCGGGCCGCCGGTGCGGCCGAGAGCGAGGCGCTGCTTGCGCTCCTCCTGCTCGATGCGCTCGACCTCCTCTTCGCGCATCAACTGCACCCGGAAGATCATCTGCACCACTTCCTGGCGGATGCGCCCCATCATGTCCATAAACAGCTGGTAGGCCTCGCGCTTGTACTCCTCCTTGGGGTT
>RFIO01000372.1 GCA_003695205.1 Deltaproteobacteria bacterium | reverse complement strand
GGCGCCCGGGTGCTCGGCCCTGGCCTTCCGGACCTCTTCGACCTTGAGCCGGTCATGGGTCGGGCAGTAGCCCTCCCAGCAGATGCACTCCTTGTCCGGCACGTGGCGGGCGATGTAGCGACCGAGGTTTCGGTCCGGCACCAGCAGCAGCTTTCTGGCATCAAGGGAACGGGCGACATTGATGGCGTTGGAGGAGGTACAGCAGATATCGCTTTCGGCCTTGACCGCCGCCGAGGAGTTGACATAGGTGACCACGGTGGCGTCCGGATGCCGAGCCTTCAGTTCGCGCAGCCCCTCGGCTGTGACCATGTCGGCCATGGGGCAGCCGGCATCGGCGCGCGGCAGCAGCACGGTCTTGTCGGGAGCGAGGATGGCGGCGCTTTCGGCCATGAAATGGACACCGCAGAAGACGATCACCTTCTTGTCGTTACGGGCGGCCTCCATGGAAAGGCCGAGGGAATCACCGGTGATATCGGCGATTTCCTGGATTTCGTCGCGCTGGTAGTTGTGCGCCAGCAGCAGGGCGCCGCGCTCATCGCACAGGCGGCGGATTTTCTCTTGTATTTCGCGCATGTCGGTCTGTGTCCTTCCGTAAACGGTACGGGGCGCAAGTCTAGTGGAAAAGTGCTGATATGTCAAACCGTTAAGCCCTGTTCACCGGCTTGACTTGCCCTCCGCGAGGGGCTATTCTCAACCGACTTTATCAAGGAAGGATTCCAGGCATGTTCGGTATTGGCTTTCCCGAGCTGCTGCTCATTCTCGCCATCGCCCTGATGGTCATCGGACCACGCCGCCTGCCTGATATCGCCCGGGCCCTCGGGCGGGCCATGGCCGAGTTCCGGCGAGCGACCGACGAGTTCAAGCAGACGATCAACGAAGAGACCCGAGCCAGCGAGATTCGTGACCAGATTCTTTCCGGCGGCAACCTGAAGGCCCCGGGCAGCAGCGACGATACCATGCCCGATTTCGACCCCTACCAGCAGGCACAAAGCCGGCAGGAGAGCGAAACGGCTGAAACCGCGAAGGCGGAAACCGACCAGCCGGCTCCCGCTGATGAGGCAAAATCGGCTGACCCTACGGCGTCAACCGCAACGGATGACCAGGAGCGGAAGGAAGAGCCCGATGTCTGACCAGCTGCCGCTCATGGCCCACCTCGAAGAACTGCGCAAGCGGCTGATGATCAGTGCCGGGGCCTGGTTCGTCGCCTTTCTCGGTTGCTACAGTTTTGCCGAGAAGCTGTTCAACTACATTGCCGCCCCGGTCAAGACCGCCTTGCCCGAAGGGCATTCCCTGGTCTTCATCAACGCCACCGAACCCTTCTTCACCTACATGAAGCTCGGCGCCCTGGCCGGTTTTCTGGTCGCGCTGCCGATCATCTTCTGGCAGGTCTGGGCTTTCGTCGCTCCCGGGCTGTACGCCCATGAAAAACGCTTTGCCATCCCCTTCGTGCTTGCCAGTTGTCTCTGCTTCGGTATCGGCACCTATTTCGGCTTTTTCTTCGTCTTTCCCCAGATATTCACCTTCCTGATCGGCTTCGGCCTCGACGGCAGCCTGGCACCCATGCTGTCGATGGGCGGCTACCTCTCCTTCGCCACCAAGCTGCTGTTCGCCTTCGGCATGGTGTTCGAGCTGCCGATCATCATCTTCTTTCTCGCCCGCATGGGCGTGGTCGACCACAAGTGGCTGGCCGCCAGGCGCAAGTACGCCCTGGTGATCGGCTTTATCGTCGGCGCCGTCCTCACCCCGCCCGACGTCTTCTCCCAGACCGCCCTGGCTCTGCCCTTTGTCATCCTCTACGAGGTCGGCATCCTGGTGGCGCGCTTCTTCGGCAAAAAGAAGACCGGGGACGAATTCGACAGTGACTATGACGATGACGACGAGGATGCCGAACCTGAAGAGGGTGGGGCAGGCTGAAACTCCTGATCTGACAAGATATCCATAAGCAGAACGGCCTTCCCGTGCGGGAAGGCCGTTTCTGCTTCATGTGCTCTGCCTACGGACCGTAAACAGCCTGGAGTTCCCCCGGGCACTGATTCTGGATGCAAAGCGTCTCCCCTGTGGGGCAGTTGGCCTGGACGCATTGAGCCAGTGCCACAAACGCATTCTGGCACTCCGGTGACATCTGGGAGACACAGGCATTTTGACAGGCCTGATCCCCCGGAGGGCAGGCATTTAGGCACAGCACTTCCTGATCTGTGCATAGACCGGTTGTCGCTCCTCCCCCG
>RFIO01000371.1 GCA_003695205.1 Deltaproteobacteria bacterium | reverse complement strand
TTATTGAGTAGAGTAATGACATTAAGAAATAGTTAGGTAGCATCTATTTTATAATAACCTAGAAGGCTAGAAATGAGGAGTGAAAAGATTATTAGGGTAAAAGATAATAATGACATGTGGCTGAATCTATTGATCTCAATTATCTAATTGACAGAATTGAGAACGACCGAGTGCTCAAGACGAAATTTCGGAAGGCTCTTGAGCTTGATGACGACTATGCGAAGACCTCAGATGTAAATGAGTTAAGGGGGGATATGAATAAAGGATTTGAGAAAATTTGGGAGGAAATGAAGGCTCAGCGAGAGGCGATGAGGAATGAATTCGACAAAGTGTGGAAGGAGATGAAAGCTCAGCGAGAGGAGATGAGGAATGAATTCGACAAAGTGTGGAAGGAGATGAAAGCTCAACGAGAGGAGATGAAGATAGGGTTTGAGAGATTATGGGAGGAGGTCAAGAATATCAAGCTCGACCTGAGAGACACCAAGGAGGAAGTGAAGAAAACTCACAGAAGACTGGATAAACATGAGGAATGGTTGAAATCAATTGGAGGATCAGACCTCGAGATGAAGTCATTCAGGTGGTTCATGGCAGTGATGGACGCTAAGGGTGAGGACATCAGTAATCTCAAGTGGAGAGTGAAATTCAAGGACGAGCAAAAGCGACTGGGGACGGAGGAAATTGAGATCGACATCTTCTCAGAGGATCCCCTTTATGTGGTTGAAATCACCAACTACATTGATGATATTAAGAAGCTGATCAAGCTGAAGAAGAAATCGGAATTTATTCGGGAGAAATTTGGTGAGCCAAAAGTCATCATCATCACAAATGGCTTCACCGAGGAAGTTGTGGAGGAGGCGAAGGACATCTGCAAAGCCAATAACTTCGAGATCTTTGATGTCGGATGGAGACCCCGATAGATTGCACAATTACTAACACCGTATTTGAAATTTCAAGACCGGTAGAAAAGTTGCAAATGACTTTCACAATTAAATGGTGAAGGGGAAAGGATTAACCTGGATACTCAAAGTAAAAAAACAGGAAATATGTTGATTTTGGGGAAATAGGTTCGATACTGACCCTTTATATTATTAGATTGAATGTACCTTGATATTTAACTTGGTGACAATTTCATCCTCAAAGGATTCATCTATTTACATC
>RFIO01000370.1 GCA_003695205.1 Deltaproteobacteria bacterium | reverse complement strand
GATACTCTGCGGCAGGCTTTCGATATCGGTAAGGATGGTCGCCCCGGTTGTGGTGAAGCCGCTCATGGTTTCGAACACGGCGTCGACCGGGTGGGGGATGGAGCCGCTGAACAGGAAGGGAAGGGCACCGAACAGGGAAAAGAAGACCCAGGCCAGGGTGACAACGGCGAAGCCCTCGCGCAGCGAAAGGTCGTTGCCGGAGCGGAACCCGAAAAAAAGCCCTGCCCCAGTGATTGCCGACAGCAGTGCCGACAGCAAAAGCGCCCCCAGGGCCCCGTCACCGAACCACAGGGAAAAGGGCGCCGGAATCAGCAACGTTGCCCCGAGGAAGATCAGCAGCGCGCCGAGCAGGCGCAGGGTCAGTCGGATATTCATGACGCGCTGAAAAAGGCCTCGACCTTGGCCACTGCCCCGGGCAGGCTGAAGACGACGACCCGGTCACCAGGCTCGATAACCGAGGCGCCGGTGGGGATTTCGTAGCTGTCGTCATGCACGATGGCCCCCACGATGGCTTCCTCGGGAAAGCTGATACCGGCCAGTTCCCGACCGACCGCCTGGCTGCCCGGTTCGGCCTTGAGTTCCAGAACCTCGGCGTTGCTCCCCTCGATGGTGGCGATGGAAATGACCTGGCCACGGCGCACGTACTTGAGGATGGCGCCGGCAGCGGCAATGCGCGGCGACAGGCAGGCATCGATGCCCAGAGAAGGCGCCAGGTTGAGCAGTTCGGGCTGGTTGACCAGGGTCAGGGTGCGCCGGACGCCATGATGGCGGGCCAGCAGGCTGCAGAGGATGTTGCTCTCGTCGTTCTCGGTAGCAGCGATGAAAAAGTCGGCTGTGGCGATCCCCTCGTCGAGCAGAATCTGGATATCGGTCCCTTCGGCGTGAATGACCAGGGCCCGTTTCATGCGCGCGGAAATCTGTTCGCAGCGCTTCTGGTCCCGATCGATGACCCGGACATCGTAGCCGAGCGCTTCCAGGTCAATGGCGACGTGCATGCCGATGTGCCCGCCGCCAAGAACGAAGGCACGCGGCCGGCGCGAGGTCTTCTCCTCCTTCTGCTCCAGCATGTACTGGATGGCCGGCAGGTCGTTCTGGTGGGCGACCACGAAGATTCGGTCGCCGGCCTGAATGGTGTCGTCGCCGCGGGGGATGATGGTACCGCTACCGCGCTGGATGGCGGTAACGACGAAACGGTAGATACCCTTAAGCTCTCCCAGCTCGCGCAGGGTCAGATCGCAAAGGGGGCTTTCGGGAGTGATGCG
>RFIO01000369.1 GCA_003695205.1 Deltaproteobacteria bacterium | reverse complement strand
TCAGAAACGGCCGGGTTGTTTCCGAAGGTTTCCGGCATACCTTCTGGGGAGGAGACCGGGGTTGCCGTGTGAAGGGTACAGCCGGTGACCAGCAGCATTGCAAGAAGGGCCAGACGATTCATGGTTTCGCCTCCAGGCCGGCTTCGATGAAATCGAGCAGGGTCTCGATCAGCTCTTCCGGGGGAAGAGAGGGGTCGAAGGGCATCGGCAGCCTGAGGTGCCGGTCGTGGCAGCGCATCACGTGGCTCAGGGCTCCGATGGAAAAATGCAGCCGCCAGAACAGCAGGCCGGGATCCAGATGAGGCAGAGCCTGGCGCATGGCCTCGAACAACCGGCTGATAAAGGGCCCCATGCGCTCAAGAAACAGGTCACGCCCGATCCCCTGTGGATCGGCGAGAATGCGTCCCACCAGTGTGATGAAATGCTCAGGACCCTCCCCCTGCCCGCGCAGGGCAACCGTCGGAGCGACCATGGCGCGCACCAGCTGCCGCACCGACGGCGGTCGCGCCTGCCGCCGGGCACTCTCAAGTTCCTGTTCCAGCAGCCGGTTGCGCTCTGCATTCAGTGGCACCAGGCGCCGGTCAATCACCGCCGCCAGCAGCTCTTCCTTGGAACCGAAGTGATAGTTGATCGCCGCCAGGTTGACCGCGGCCTGGCCTGTAATCATGCGCATGGAGGTGGCATGAAAACCATCGGTCGCGAACAGCCTCTCCGCCGCGTCCAGAATCCTCTGTTTGGTATCCGGTTGACTCATTGTTCCCGTCTTTCGCCTTCGTCGTTTCCTCAGGCCAGACTAGTTTCAAACGAACGTTTGAGTCAAGAGCCGACTGGCGACATTTCCCCTTGCATTTGCGCCATCGGAATGGTTGATTAGGTTGTTGCTGAAGACGGGTACGTCAAATCATGAGTTTCTACCGACACTTGCAGGAACTGTTGCGTGAAATGGACATCCGGGCCATGGGCCGGCCGCTGCTGCTCGCCTCTCTGGTGGGGGTGATCGCCGGACTGGGGGCCATCGTCTTCACCACCGGCGTCCACCTCTGCGATGTCTTCTTTCTCGAACACCTGGGACAGTACCATCCCCTGCCCAAGGGGACCAATCTGAGCACAGCTGCCATTGTCGACAGCCTGAAAACACCACACCGCTGG
>RFIO01000368.1 GCA_003695205.1 Deltaproteobacteria bacterium | reverse complement strand
GTGCGCGCCAGTAGCTCAGCTGGATAGAGCAACGGCCTTCTAAGCCGTGGGTCGAGGGTTCGAGTCCTTCCTGGCGTGCCACTTTTGCATTTGACAGCCCCATGGCTTTTGGTTAGTATCTCGCTTCGCTTGTGGTGGGTGTAGCTCAGTTGGTAGAGCGCTGGATTGTGGCTCCAGTTGTCGAGGGTTCAAATCCCTTCACTCACCCCACCTTATCAACCATGGCCCGCCCGGTCCGTTACCGAACAGACGCGACGTGTTGTCGCGGGGCAAACGGCGAGGGTGGGCTTTTCGTATTTGTGGACGGTTCTTCAGTCGGTTCTTCCCGGATTTCTGCGAGAGTGGCGGAACTGGTAGACGCACTGGATTTAGGATCCAGCGGCCCGTGCCGTGGGGGTTCGAGTCCCCCCTCTCGCACCAGGGCCGGGCGCGCGGTCTGAACCGCCTGAACACCGTGCCGGCACAAACCCGAACCCCATTTGTCGAGGTGACAGATCCATGAACGTCAAGGTCGAGGAAATCAGCAGCATCCGGCGGCGGCTCTCCTTCGAGGTCGAAGCCGGTCAGGTCGAGCAGGCCATCGACGGCGCCTATGCCGAGATTGCCAAAACTGCCAAACTCAAGGGGTTCCGCAAGGGAAAGGTTCCCCGCAAGCTGCTTGAGCAGTACTTTCGCCCGCAGATGGAAGAGAAGGTCTTTACCCGGCTGATCAACGACACCTATTTCCAGGCCCTGAATGACAACGAGGTTCCGGTGGTCGGTCAGCCGCATATTACCGAAAGCGGCGATATCAACCGCGGCGAAGCGTTTACCTACGTGGCCGAGGTCGAGGTCAAGCCTGAAGTCGAGGCGAAGGACTACACCGGCCTCGAGGCCAAAAAGGAGATTTTCGATTTCGATCCCCAGGTCATCGAGCATCGGCTCGAGGAAATGCGCCAGATGCGGGTCGAACAGAAGGTGTCCAAGCGCAAAAAGGCGCGGGAAGGCGACCTGGTTACCATCGATTTTACCGGTTATGTCGATGGCGAGGCCTTCCAGGGCGGCAGTGCCGAGGGGCATGAGCTGGAGCTTGGGTCCGGTTCCTTCATTCCCGGTTTCGAAGAACAGGTTGTCGGCATGAAACGGGAAGAGGAGAAGGAGATCGAGGTCACCTTCCCCGAGGAATACGGCAACAAGGACCTGGCCGGCAAAAAGGCCGTCTTCAAGGTTGTTCTGCACGAAATCAAGGAGAAGGTCGTCCCTGAACTGGATGATGACTTCGCCAAAGGCTTCGGGGCCGAAAGCCTCGACGACCTGAAGCAGCAGATGGAAGAGAACTTCCGTCAGCAGGAGCAGAATCGCATTGACGGCGATCTGCGTGAACGGCTGGTCGATGCCCTGGTCGAAAAGAACCCCATCGAGGTGCCTGAGGCCATGGTCGACAAGCAGCTCGAGTACATGCTGCAGAATGTCCGCAACCGTATGCAGCAGCAGGGCATGAGCCTGGAAATGCTCGGCATGAACGAGGAGGTTTTCGCGTCCATGTACCGGCAGACAGCGGTCAAGCAGGTGCAGGGCAGCCTGCTGCTTGAAGCGATCGCCCGCCAGGAGCGGATCGAGGTCGCCGACGACGAGATCGACGGCAAGCTCGAAGAGATCGCCAAGATGGCCAACGCCCCGCTCGACGCGGTGAAAAACTATTATTCAGGTGATGAGGCCAGGGCCGGGCTCAAGGATCAGATCGTCGAGGAGAAGACCCTTGCATTTCTGATTGACAATGCCAAGATTGTCGAAGTGAGCAAGGAAGAGCTGGAGGCCGAGAAGGCCAAGGCCGAAAACGAACAGGCGGAGGCTTGAACATGACCCTGATTCCGATGGTGGTCGAACAGACCGGCCGCGGCGAGCGCGCCTTCGATATCTATTCGCGCCTGCTCAAGGATCGCATTATCTTCCTCGGCGGCCCGATCGACGACCATGTTGCCAACCTGGTGATCGCTCAGCTCCTCTTTCTGGAGTCTGAGGACCCGGACAAGGATATCTTCCTCTACATCAATTCGCCGGGGGGGATCGTCACCGCAGGGTTGGCCATCTACGACACCATGCAGTACGTCAAGGCGCCTGTGTCGACCATCTGTGTCGGTCAGGCAGCCAGCATGGGGGCGGTGCTGCTGGCCGCCGGCGAGAAGGGCAAGCGCTTTGCCCTGCCCAACGCCCGGATCATGATTCACCAGCCTCTCGGCGGCTTCCAGGGCCAGGCCTCGGATATCAAGATTCACGCCGAGGAAATCCTCAAGATGCGCGAGCAGCTCAACGCCATTCTCGCCAGCCATACCGGCCAGGATATCGAACGGATCGCGTCGGATACCGAGCGCGATTTCTTCATGAGTGGGCAGGCGGCTAAAGAGTATGGTATTCTCGACGATATGGTTACCAGGAAGGGATAAAGCCCATCCGGGAGGGTGATTCGTGAGCCAACGAGACGACCGGTCGAGTGACCTGAGCTGTTCGTTCTGCGGCAAGTCGCAGGACGAGGTTAAAAAACTGATAGCCGGCCCCGCCGTCTATATCTGCGACGAGTGCATCGAACTGTGTCGCGACATTATTGCCGAGGAGACCAAGCTCGAGGAAGAGTCCCTCGATGCCCTTGAGAACCTGCCACGCCCGGCGGAGATCAAGGACATCCTCGATGATTATGTCATCGGCCAGGAACGTGCCAAGAAGATCCTGTCCGTTGCCGTGTACAACCACTACAAGCGGGTGGCGCACGGTGGCAAGAAGGACGATGTCGAAATCCAGAAGAGCAACATCCTGCTGCTCGGGCCGACGGGCAGCGGCAAGACTCTGCTGGCCCAGACCCTGGCACGGGTTCTCAACGTTCCCTTCGCCATAGCCGACGCCACCAACCTGACCGAGGCCGGTTACGTGGGCGAAGATGTTGAGAATATCATTCTCAATCTGCTGCAGGCGGCCGATTATGACCTCGAACGGGCCCAGAAGGGGATCATCTACATCGACGAAGTCGACAAGATCGCCCGCAAGTCCGACTCGCCGTCCATCACCCGCGATGTTTCCGGCGAGGGGGTGCAGCAGGCCCTGCTGAAGATCATCGAGGGGACGACGGCCAGCGTACCGCCCAAGGGGGGACGCAAGCATCCGCAGCAGGAATTTCTCAAGGTCGACACGACCAATATCCTGTTCATTTGCGGTGGCGCCTTTGCCGGCATCGAGGAGATCATCGCCCGGAGAATCGGCGGCAAGACCCTGGGGTTTGGGGCCGAAGTCCGGTCCCGGGAAGATCGCTCGCTCGGTGAGGTTCTGGCCATGACCGAACCCGTGGATCTGCTCAAGTTCGGCCTGATTCCGGAGTTCGTCGGGCGTCTGCCCGTGGTCGCGACCCTGGAGGAGCTGGATCAGGATGCCCTGATCGAGATTCTCAAGGAGCCGAAGAACGCGCTGATCAAGCAGTACCAGAAGCTGTTCGAAATGGAGGATGTCACCCTCAAGTTCACCGATGGTGCGCTGGAGGCGATTGCCCGTGAGACTCTGGCTCGCAAGACCGGGGCGAGGGGGCTGCGTTCCATCCTTGAAAATGCCATGCTCGATGTCATGTACGACATCCCCTCCCAGGATCGTGTCAAGGAAGTGGTCATCAACGAGGACACGATCACCCAGAAATCACGCCCCATTGTCCTTTACGACTGCGCTGAATCGGCCTGAGGCGCCCGCGTTTCGTCGTTGGAGGCGACAGGTAGATCATGACTGAATATGCTGATCCACGGGTCCCCGGAGATTTTTTCGGGGACCTGCTTCCCTTGTTGCCGCTGCGCGACATCGTCATCTTCCCCCACATGGTGTCGCCGCTGTTTGTCGGCCGTCCCCGTTCCATCAATGCCCTTGAGGCAGCCATGGAGCAGGGGAAGACCATCTTTCTGGCGACCCAGAAGGATCCCAAGAACGACGATCCCGAACGGGACGACATCTACGAGATCGGTACGGTCGGCACCATCATTCAGATGCTCAAGCTGCCAGACGGGACCGTCAAGGTGCTGGTCGAGGGCAAGGGCCGCGGCCGGATCACCGGGCTGGTTGAGCGCGATGAATGCCACTTCGTTGCCATTGACCGTATTGACGAGCCGGAGATCGACAGTGCCGAAACCCAGGCGCTGATCCGAAGCGTCACCGAGGCGTTCGAAAACTACGTCAACCTGAGCAAGAAGGTTCCGTCCGAGGTGGTTGCCTCGGTGCGTGGCATCGACCAGGCCGGCCGGCTGGCCGATACCATCATCGCCCAGCTGAATGTTCGCCTGGCTGAGAAGCAGGACGTGCTGGCCACTTTCGATCCGGTCGACCGTCTCGAGCGGTTGCTGGCGCTGATCGAGCGCGAGGTGGAAATCCTTCAGATCGAAAAGAAGATTCGCACCCGGGTCAAGAACCAGATGGAGCGAAGCCAGAAGGAGTATTATCTCAACGAGCAGATGCGCGCCATCCAGAAGGAGCTCGGCGAGAAGGACGAATTCAAGCAGGAACTGCGCGAGCTTGAGGAGAAGATCGAGAAGAAGCGCATGTCGAAGGAGGCCACCGAAAAGGCCCTGGGCGAACTGCGCAAGCTCAAGATGATGTCGCCGATGTCGGCCGAGGCGACGGTGGTGCGCAACTATCTCGACTGGCTGCTGGCACTCCCCTGGAAGAAGGGGACTCGCGACCGGATCGACATCGAGCGGGCCGAACAGGTTCTCGAGGCCGATCACTACGGCCTGCAGAAGGTGAAGGAACGGATCCTGGAGTATCTGGCCGTTCAGGCCCTTGCCCGCAAGATAAAGGGGCCGATCCTCTGCCTCGTCGGCCCTCCCGGGGTCGGCAAGACCAGTCTGGGCCGCTCCATCGCCCGGGCGATGAAGCGCAAGTTCGTCCGGGTGTCCCTTGGCGGCGTGCGGGATGAGGCGGAGATTCGCGGTCACCGCCGAACCTATATCGGAGCCATGCCCGGCAAGATCATCCAGGGGCTGCGCAAGGCCCAGGTGAAAAACCCGGTCTTTTTGCTCGACGAGATCGACAAGATGAGCACCGATTTCCGCGGCGATCCTTCTTCGGCCCTGCTCGAGGTTCTGGATCCCGAGCAGAACGCCTCTTTCGGCGATCATTTTCTGGACGTCGATTACGACCTGTCCAACGTCATGTTCGTGACTACCGCCAATACCCTGCACACCATCCCGCGGCCTTTGCAGGACCGCATGGAGATCATCCGGATCGAGGGCTACACCGAAGAGGAGAAACTTCATATCGCCCACCGCTACCTGATTCCCAAGCAGCTCGAGGCGCACGGTCTGTCGAATGAGCAGGTCAGTTTCTCCGACAAGGCGATCTACGAGGTCGTTCGGCGCTACACGCGAGAAGCGGGGGTCCGGAATCTCGAACGGGAGATTGCCAACATCTGCCGCAAGATCGCCCGCGAGCTGGTCAAGGCAACCGACAAGAAGAAGGTTTTTCAGGTTTCGCCGGCTCAGGTGCGCAAATACCTCGGGGTGCCGCGCTACAACTACGGCCGGCGGGAGGAGGAAGCCCGTGCCGGCCTGGTGACCGGTCTGGCCTGGACCGAGTTCGGCGGTGAATTGCTCAATGTCGAGGTGGTGGTTCTTCCCGGCCAGGGCAAGCTGACCGTGACCGGCAAACTGGGAGAAGTGATGCGCGAATCCGCGCAGGCTGCGCTCAGCTATGTCCGGTCCCGGTGGGACCA
The DNA here is from genome assembly GCA_003695205.1 of Deltaproteobacteria bacterium. GTDB lineage: Bacteria > Desulfobacterota > Desulfuromonadia > Desulfuromonadales > Geothermobacteraceae > Geothermobacter. The sequence continues at coordinate 1,063 of RFIO01000368.1, read as the reverse complement.
GCTCGGCCTGGACGAGGATTTCTACCACAAGCTCGATCTGCATATCCATGTCCCCGAGGGGGCCATTCCCAAGGACGGTCCCTCGGCCGGCATAACCATGGCTACTGCGCTGGCGTCGATACTGACCGGTCGGCCCGTTGCTCCCGACCTGGCAATGACAGGTGAGATCACCCTGCAGGGTCGCGTTCTCGCCATCGGAGGTTTGAAGGAAAAACTGCTGGCGGCGCGCCGGGGAGGAATCCGGCGTGTCCTGATTCCGAAGGAAAACGAAAAAGACCTGGATGACGTGCCGCAACAGGTACGCCGTGATCTGGAAATTCTCGCCGTGGAGCACATGGACCAGGTGCTGGCCGAGGCCTTGTTGCCGGTCGACATTGCGGGAGCCGAAGAGTCTGGCGGAGTCTATGGTGAAAAGGCTTCCGAGCCGGTTCGCCACTGATTGGTCAAGGCTTTGACCAGCGGTTGTGGCAGATTGACGCAGACCGCGAAAAAAGGCGGTTTGCGGCGATTAAATTGCTTGACTTGAAAAAAAAGCGTCTGATATAAAGAAAGCCGTTTTCAGCAGGGCTTTATACATCTTAATTACTGGAGGTTTGTTGTGACCAAGGCGGATCTTGTGAATGCGATGGCAGAAAAGGCAGGGTTGAGCAAAGCTGACGCCGAGAAGGCTCTGGCGGCCTTTACCACCGTTGTTACCGACGCCCTCAAGGCTGGTGACAAGGTTGCCCTGGTTGGTTTCGGCACTTTCAGCGTTGGCGAGCGCGCTGCCCGTACCGGCAAGAACCCTCAGACTGGCGAGCAGATCAACATTCCTGCCGCCAAGACGCCCAAATTCAAGGCCGGCAAGGCCCTGAAAGACGCCGTCAACTGATCTGACAAACCGTTTGTTTCTGGGTCCGGCCGCCAAAACCGGCGGCCGGACCGAAATAGGAAACAGAAAATAGTCCGGATTTGTTGCTTTATCTCTATTTTCTGTTTCCTATTTCTGTGTCTGACCTTTGCGGGGCTGTAGTAGAGTCGGTTACAACGCCGGCCTGTCACGCCGGAGGTCGCGGGTTCGAGT
>RFIO01000367.1 GCA_003695205.1 Deltaproteobacteria bacterium | reverse complement strand
CGCGCCCTCGATGGTGTTGCCGCACACCTGGCAGACGTAATAATCAACTTCTTCATTGCTGCCGAGATTGTCAAGGGCTTTCTGGTAGAGGGCGGCGTGAACCTTTTCCACCGTATTGGCGTAGCTGAAGCTCTTCAGCGCCGAATCGAACCCGGCGTTGGTCGCCTCTTTGATCATGCGCGGATACATCTCGGTGAACTCCTCGGTCTCGCCGGCCACGGCCGCCTTCAGGTTGCTGGCCGTGTCGCCGATGCCTCCGAGCACCCGAAGGTGGGCCAGGGCATGGACCGTCTCGGCCTCGGCGGCAGCGCGGAACAGCTTCGCCACCTGGGGATAGCCTTCAGCTTCGGCCTGGCGGGCAAAGGCGAGGTACTTGCGGTTGGCCTGGGATTCGCCGGCAAAGGCTTCCTGCAGGTCGGCTTCGGTACGGGTTCCCTTGAGATCTGCCATGATCGTCATCCTCCTGTTGAGGGCTGCCCATGAACGGGCGCCAAGTCGCGGCACAGTTTATCAACCGCGTCGGGGATGTCAACCTGTGATGTCGGGGGAAAGGGGAGAGGGTCAGCGGATCCGGCTGGCGGGATCCTGGGCGGCGACCTGCTCGTTGGCCGGACGGAGTACGAACTCGTAGCTGTCCTTGAGTTTCTTGCTGAACAGGGTGCCGATCAGCAGCGGGCTACCGAGCGGAACGATGATGCTGGCGGTGATCCAGCCAGCCTGGGCCTGGCGGTCAACCTCGTCGGACCGGATGGAGTAATGCACCGGTTCGAAACCGTCGAGCTGCAGGGTCACCTGGCGCTCGCGGCCGCCGTCGCAACGGTAGTCGAGACTGCAGGGGGTGGTGCCGATTTCCCTGCCGTCGACCAGGACCCTGGCACCGGCCGGCACCGAGGTGAAGGTCGCCCGGTTGGCGGCGCAACCGGCGAGAAAGCAGAGCAGAATCAGCCAGGCGATGATGCGGTACGTCTTCATGGACACTCCCTGCGGTCCTTGGGTGAAAACCAGCACCGTCCTTCTACTGCACGGAAAGTGCCAAACCGGCAGTGATTTGGTCAACAATTCAGCCCGGTCCGCCAAGCTGCTGAAATTCCATGTCACGGAACGCCGAGGAGCGGCGTTCAGGCGGACAAGGTGAGCCCGGGCCCATGAAAAACAGGGGAGGATCGGCACCGGTCGGTGAAAAAACGTGGCCCGGTGACCACAGGGTGTCGACTTTACGCCTCGCCGGCCCGCTCCATCCGTGGCAGGCAGGCGCGCAGGAAGCGGCCGGTATGGGAGTCCGGATGGGCGGCAACTTCCTCGGGGGTGCCGCAGACGACCACCTCGCCGCCACGCACCCCGCCCTCGGGGCCGAGGTCGACAACATGGTCGGCGCTCTTGATGACGTCGAGGTTGTGCTCGATGATGACCACGGTATTGCCGGCCTCCACCAGGCGTTGCAGCACCTGCAGCAGCTTGGCGATGTCGGCAAAGTGCAGGCCGGTGGTCGGCTCATCCAGGATGTAGATGGTGCGGCCGGTGGCGCGCTTGCCCAGTTCCTTGGCCAGCTTGACGCGCTGGGCCTCGCCGCCCGACAGGGTGGTGGCGCTCTGGCCGAGCTTGATATAGCCGAGACCGACATCGCGCAGGGTCTCGAGCTTCTTGCTG
>RFIO01000002.1 GCA_003695205.1 Deltaproteobacteria bacterium | reverse complement strand
TGAATTCGTCGTTGACCCGGAGCAGTTGGCTCTCGGGATCCTGCTGCGCGCGCCCACCATGAGCGACGATCCCTTCGACGATTTCGGTGACAATCTCAGGGTGCGCCGCCCGCAGGGCGCGGTTGATCTCGATATAGCTGAAGTCCCGGTCGGGCTCGTATCCGATGAGCTTGTAGGCCCGCAGCAGGCTGCCAAAGCGGCTGCGATAAGCGCTGGACGAGGGGAGATCGGCCTCCTCGTCGATGATCAGCCCTGACAACGTACCCTGGCGCCTCAGGATCGCGCGCAGGGCGTCGAGCAGCTCCTCGTCCGAGAAATGCCGGTGCCGGGCGTCGACGATCTCCCGCGCGCGCAGGAACAGCGCCTTGTCGACAATGGCCGGAAAGGCGCCTTCCGCGCGGATCCACATGTCGCGTGGATTGACCACCCGGCGCTGCTTCAACTTGAACGAAACCTTGTTGAAGACGTTGTTGCCAATGTATTTTTCGTTGGTCAGCACCTGATGGACTGTCGCGCGCGTCCAGGGGCGGTCGAGATCGGTGCGATGCCCTTCGGCGTTCAGGGCCTCCGCGATCTGGCGTTCCGAGCGACCTTCATTCACGAACATCTCGTACATGCGCTGCACGACCCGCTGTTCCTCCTTGGGGCCGGGCAACAGGATCACGCGGTCGGTCTGCAGACTCTTCTGTTCGCCGCGCGACAACTCGCCCTTCGGGTTGCCGTGCTCGTCGATCAGCACCCGGCGCAGCCCATAGCCGGCCGCGCCGCCTTGGCGATAGCCGAGTTCGACCAGGCGGCATTGCCCGGCGAAGACCTTGACCGACAGCTCCCGGCTGTATTCTCCCGCCATCACCCGCTTGACGGTCTTCAGCAGGTTCGAGCCGATGCTGCCGTCATTCTCGAACTGCTCGCCGCAATAATGCACCCGGATCCCGGCGCGCGAACAGACGTGCTCGTGATAGGCACCCTCGTCGGCATCCTGAAACCGGCCCCAGCGGCTGACGTCATAAACGAGGATCGCCTTGAAATCGGCCTGGCCGGATTGAACCTCGGCCATCAGGGATTGCAGAGCCTCGCGTCCATCCAGCCGCAAGCCGGACCGGCCCGAGTCCTCGAAGACCCGCAGGATCGTCAGCCCGCGTGCGGCGGCATAGCTGCGGATGACATCAAGCTGGTTCTCGGTGGAATATTTCTGATGATCGGTCGACATCCGGACATAGGCGACGGCCGGGATGTCCGCTTCAGGCTGCGCCTCGTGCTTTTCCGAATGAGCAGCCCATCGACCGGTCACTTGCATATCCCCTCATAGTTCCAGGCAAATTTATATCTCCCGCCGGAATCAACGCCTGAAGTCTTCGCATCCATGTAAAGCGAAGGAGGGCGGAATGTCGTTTCCGAAAAAGGGCAAGTTCTTTCCAGGGGAAAACGGATATAATGGAAAAGCGGAGCCGCCCGAGAATGGCGGCTTTGTTAAGGAAATTGCGGCGGCTTTGAAACGGTCGCTTGGAGATAGCCGTGCCGGTGTCAAGACGGTGGCGGCCTGGACGGGGGCCAACGAGAAGACGGTGAAGAACTGGTTCTCGGCAACCTACGGTCCGAGCGGTGCGCACCTGATCGCGCTGGCGCGCCATTCAGACGACGTGCTGTCCACGTTCCTCGCCATGGCGGGGCGGGAGGATCTGATGGTTGCTATAAAGCTTGCCGCTGCCGAAGAGGCGGTCGAAAATACTTGTCCCTCAATAGCGCGCAGGATTTCGAAGCGATCCCGCGTGGTGGACCCCCGCACGGGAGAGAGTTGGTC
>RFIO01000048.1 GCA_003695205.1 Deltaproteobacteria bacterium | reverse complement strand
GGTTATATATTTAAATATTTTTTTTTTCAAGAATTAATTAAAAAGGACCGAGTAGTTTACGAGTATGATTTAAATAGTTACTTAAGTTTGGAGTTAAGTATGAAAAATGCATTGAAGGGAAAAGGAACAAACGGAAAAAAACTAGCGATTGTAATGCTGGTGGCGAGTCTCGGATTTTCTCAACTAGCTTTTGCTGGTAGTGATGGAGAGGATTGCCTCGAGTGTACCTATGGTCGTTATCAATCCAATCCTGTGGCCGAAACGTTAGGCGTTATCGCTGGTCCCTTAGCATTTTTTGGTGCCGCCTATTTTGGGGCAAAATTTAATGCGCAATCTCAACAAGCTTGGGCTGCAGCCTATGCTGCAGGACCTGCCGCTTGTCGAGGTATGGTTAGTGATTATCAAAAATACAATTTAGATCGTGGTTCAAATCCAATTCTTCCTGAACAGCAACAAAAATTGATGGGATCCTGTAATGGTTCTTCCCTATTTGGCGGAGGATTTGCGGGAATGGGCGGTCTTTATGGCAACGGTTTTGGAGGATTTGGAAATCCAATGCTAGCCGCTGGTTACTCACCTGCAATGATGGCCGGAATGATGGGACCTTATGGCTATGCTGGAATGTACCCAGGAATGGGAATGGGCGGAATGTATGGCATGGGAATGCCTGGTGGTTTCGGAGCAAATCTTGGTCTTGGGCTCGGTTATGGCTTAGGAATGGGGGCTATCGGCTTACTTGGAGGTTACCCTGGAGCAGGCATTGGATTTAATGTAGGTATTGGAGCAGGTGTTGGAATGGGAATGCCTGGCATAGGCATAGGCGGAATGTACGGAATGGGAATGCCTGGAATGGGTGGAATGTACGGAATGGGAATGCCTGGAATGGGGACAGGTATCGGAATTGGAGCAGGCATAGGAATGGGAATGCCTGGAATGTACCCAGGTGCTGCAGGTTTAGGTGTTTATCCCGGATTAAACGTTGGAATGTATGGCATGGGAATGCCTGGAATGGGGGCAGGTGTTGGAATAGGAGCAGGTATCGGAATTGGGGTACCTGGTATTGGAATTGGCATAGGTGGCGGAATGTACCCTGGTGCTGGCATGGGAGGAATGTACCCTGGTGCTGGCATGGGAGGAATGTATCCTGGCGGCGGCATGGGAGGAATGTATCCTGGTGCTGGCATGGGAGGAATGTATCCTGGCGGCATGATGGGTAATCCCATGGGTGGCGGTGGCTACTGGGGAAATACTGGTGGTATGAATGGAAATACTTTTTGGCAGCAACAGCAACAACAAATGGCTACCAACTATGCTATTGATCAGCGAAATGCTGGCAGTGGCTATTCTCGTATGTTAGGAGCCCAAGCCTTGTGGAAAGATTATGTGACTGCGGGGCAAAATTACCAAATGGGGGCTCAAGCAGGTATGCAGGGGTATTATAATGGTATGGGAGGAGCTTATGGCGGTTACTATGGTGGTGGCTTTTTTGGAGGTGTTCCATACTCTGTTGGAAATCTAGGCTTTCATGCTAGTATTTATGGTGGTTTAGGAGCTGGTTACGGTTTCTAATCAGGAACCAATCAATGCCGTCGTAATCTTTGATGCAACTTGGTTTTGGCGACGAGGTTTTATCTCTATCTATTGGTGGCTATCTATCTGTTGTGAATAAGAGTTTTAATGTCATGTCTAAAGATAACCTCAATTTTATCGTTATCAATGAGTCTTTCAACAACACCGGGGCCAAATTTGGCGTGATCAATAATGTCTTTTAAGTTATATTTTTTCTTTGGAGAGTATTTTTGAGATTTTGCCGTGGCGTTGTTAACTGCTTCCATCCAAAGATTGGAAATAGACTCCTGAGTATTTTTTTTCTGGGTTCCCGTCTTAGACTTAACACGAGAAGCTTTAACCTTGGAAGGATCCTTATAAG
>RFIO01000366.1 GCA_003695205.1 Deltaproteobacteria bacterium | reverse complement strand
GGCGATGATGTCCTGCAGGTCCTTGTAGCGCTGCAGGATGTACTGCACGTCACGGGCAACCTTGTAATGCTCTTCACCGACGACCTGGGGATCGAGAATCCGGCTGGTCGAATCGAGCGGGTCGACGGCCGGGTAGATGCCGAGCTCGGCAATCTGACGCGACAGAACCGTGGTGGCGTCGAGGTGGGCGAAAGTGGTCGCCGGAGCGGGGTCGGTCAGGTCGTCGGCCGGGACGTAGATGGCCTGAACCGAGGTGATCGAACCCTTGGTAGTGGTGGTGATCCGCTCCTGCAGGGCACCCATCTCCGTGGCCAGGGTCGGCTGATAACCGACGGCCGAAGGGATACGGCCGAGCAGCGCCGAAACTTCGGAACCGGCCTGGGTAAAGCGGAAGATGTTGTCAATGAACAGCAGCACGTCCTGACCTTCCTCGTCACGGAAGTACTCGGCAACGGTCAGGGCCGACAGGGCGACACGGGCACGGGCCCCGGGGGGCTCGTTCATCTGGCCGTAGATCAGCGCGGCCTTGTCGAGAACGCCGGAATCCTTCATTTCGTGCCAGAGGTCGTTCCCCTCGCGGGTCCGCTCACCAACACCGGCGAAGACCGAGAAACCGCCGTGCTGCTTGGCGATGTTGTGGATCAGTTCCATGATCAGAACGGTCTTGCCGACACCGGCGCCGCCGAACAGACCGATCTTGCCGCCTCGGGCGTAGGGCGCGAGCAGGTCGACAACCTTGATACCAGTCTCAAAGGCCTGAACGTCGACCGACTGCTCGACGAACTCGGGCGTAGGCCGATGGATTTCCCACTCCTGCTCGGCCTCTACAGGCCCGGCCTCGTCAACCGGCTCTCCGACCACGTTCAGGATGCGGCCGAGGGTCTTGCGTCCGACCGGCATGACAATTTGCTTGCCGGTGTCGAGCACCTCCTGGCCACGCACGAGGCCGTCGGTGGTGTCCATGGCGATGGCACGCACGGTGTTCTCGCCGAGGTGCTGGGCAACCTCGCAGACCAGGTTCCACTCCCGGTCGTCGATGGCCGGGTTGGTAATTTTCAGGGAGTGATAAATCTCCGGCAGCTTGCCCGACTCGAACTCCACGTCGACAACCGGACCGATAACCTGTGTGATTTTCCCTTTATTCATGGTGAACCGTTCCTCCGCTTTTTTCGTGAAAACGATATCTTTTCTTGCTGGTAGCGCTATTTGATCGCCTCGGCACCCGAGATGATCTCCATCAGCTCCTTGGTGATGGCCGCCTGGCGCGCCCGGTTGTACTGCAGGGTCAGCTTGCGGATCATCTCGTTGGCGTTCTTGCTGGCATTGTCCATGGCGCTCATGCGGGCACCATGTTCGGACGCCACCGACTCGAGCAGGGCCCGGAAAATCTGGACCTCGACGTGCTTGGGCAGCAGCTGGCTGAGAACCTCGGTCCGGTTCGGCTCGTAGATGTAGGGAGCCACGTGCTGGCTTTCGTCAACGCTGTTCGGCTCGATTGGCACCAGTTTCCGCACGGTCGGGATCTGGGAGATGGCGCTTTTGAAGGCGTTGTAGACAAGGTAGACGGCGTCATACTTGCCCTCTTCGTAACCTTCAACGATCTCCTGGCCGAGCATGGCGGCCACCTGGTAGGTGACGTTGCCGGTGATGTTCTCATGTACCTTGCCGATCGGCGCGCGGCGCGAGCGGAGGAATTCGGCCCCCTTGCGGCCGATGATCATCAGCTCGTACTCCTCGAAGCCGTCGGTCTTCTCCCGGATGAAGCGCTCGGCCTCCTTGGAGATGTTGGCGTTGAAGCCACCGCACAGGCCGCGATCGGCGGTAAACAGTACCACCAGCGCCTTGCCGCGGCCCCGCTCCCTGAGCAGGGGGTGGACCTCGGGGTCTTCGCGCATGGCTAGGCTCGACAGCACATCAAGCAGCTTGTCGGCATAGGGTCGGGCTGCCACCACGGCATCCTGGGCGCGCCGAAGCTTGGCGGCCGAGACCATCTTCATCGCCTTGGTGATCTGGCTGGTGTTCTTGACCGTGCCGATCCGTTTTTTAATGTCCTTCAGACTGGGCATCTATCCCACCTTTTGCCGGAAGTTGTCAGGCGACAAACTGACCCTTGAACTCGTCGAGGGCAGCCTTGATACGGCCTTCAAGCTCGTCGTCAATGGCCTTCTTCTCGGCAAGGTCATTGATGACGTCAGCGTACCGGCTCTCCATGAAATCGAGCATTTCCTGCTCGTAACGCTGAACTTCGGTGACAGCGTAATCGTCGACGTATCCGTTGTTGGCCGCGTAGATGGCGAGAACCTGCTTGGCCACCGACATCGGCTGGTACTGGCCCTGCTTGAGGATTTCGACCAGGCGGGCACCGCGATTCAGCTGGCGCTGGGTGGCGGCATCAAGGTCGGAACCGAACTGGGCGAAGGCCGCCATCTCGCGATACTGGGCCAGGGCCAGGCGCAGGGTGCCGGCGACCTGCTTCATCGCCTTGACCTGGGCGCTGCCGCCGACTCGGGAAACCGACAGACCGACGTTGATCGCCGGACGGACACCGGAGTAGAACAGGTCGGTCTCGAGGAAGATCTGTCCGTCGGTGATCGAAATGACGTTGGTCGGAATGTAGGCCGAAACGTCGCCCGCCTGGGTTTCGATGATCGGCAGGGCGGTCAGCGAGCCGGCACCGAGGTCGTCGTTCAGTTTCGCGGCGCGCTCAAGCAGACGGCTGTGCAGGTAGAAGACGTCGCCGGGGTAGGCTTCACGTCCGGGCGGACGGCGCAGCAGCAGCGACAGCTGGCGGTAGGCCACAGCCTGCTTGGAAAGGTCATCGTAGATGATCAGGGCATGCTTGCCGTTGTCACGGAAGTACTCGCCCATGGTGACGCCGGTATAGGGAGCAATGAACTGCAGCGGGGCAGGGTCCGAGGCGGTCGCCGCGACCACGATGGTGTAGTCCATGGCGCCATGCTTCTTCAGCTTGTCCACCACCTGCGCCACCGTCGACCGTTTCTGGCCGATGGCGACG
>RFIO01000365.1 GCA_003695205.1 Deltaproteobacteria bacterium | reverse complement strand
GCTGGGTTAACAGGAAAGCAGGTATCGGGGGCCGGCTTGCCGGCCCCCGCCCTTTTCCCAAAACCCGCAGGTTAGCGAAGGGAGGCTGGCATGAGCATTACAGTCGTCAGTCCGGGAGGGGGACTCGGTCCTCCACGCCCCCAGGAACCCCAGGAGCAGGTGCACCACGACAGGCTCCGAGTCCAGGATCTCCCTGACACCGAAAAAGCGGCGAAACACGTCAGTTCCTCGGAACTTCTCGACCGGATCAAGGAACTGACTGACAACGGAACCTTCAGTGTTCAGTTCGAAATGAACAAGGATGTCGAAGCCCTGGTCGTCCGTGTGGTCGACAGGGACTCGGGCGAAGTTATCCGCCAGGTACCGAGTGAAGATCTGCTCGAAACTATCAAGGCCCTGAAGGATTTGCGCGGCCTGATGATCGACGCGGAATTCTGAGCTCAGATCTTACGAGGCACGGGTTATGGCCATCAACTTCAACGGTCTGGCAACAGGCATCGATACAGCGTCCCTGATTCAGGGACTGATGGAGGCCGAGCGGCAACCGCTCGAAACTCTCCAACTCGACCGTGACTACCAAAGCGCCCGCCTCGAAGCCTACAAAACCCTGGGCAGCGCCCTCGACGACCTCCTTGTCAAGGCCGGCAAGCTCGCCGACACCGACACCCTGCAGGGCCGAAAAACTGCGACCACGGGCGAATCCCTGGTGACGGTATCAAACACAGCCGCCACCGCCATGGAAGGCAGCTACCAGATCAAGGGGTATTCCTTCGCTCAGGCCCAGAAGAGCGTCTCGAACGGCTTTGCCGACCAGGCAGCCAATTCCTTCGGGACAGGAACGCTTACGGTCACCGTTGGCGGCACCAGCCACGACATCACCATCGACTCCGGCAACAACTCACTTGAAGGGATCGCGGCGGCCATCAACGAGGCCAATATCGGCGTCCGCGCGGCCATAATCAACGACGGGACCACCAGCCCTTACCGGCTGGTGGTCTCCGGCACCACTGCAGGTGACCCGGCGGATGTCGGATTCAGCTTCGACTTTTCCGGATTGAGCGGTGGAACATATGCCAACCCTGTCATGACCGAAACCCAGGCGGCCAGCCAGGCCCACATCCAGGTCGACGGCATCGACATCTACAGCGACAGCAACGTCTTTACCGATGCCATCCCGGGAGTCACCTTTACCCTGGACCAGGCTGACAACGGCGCCACCACCTCGACCCTGTCGGTCACCCTCGACACAGACGGCGCGAAACAGAAAATCAAGGATTTCGTCTCGAGCTACAACAAGATCATGACCTTCGTTTCAAGCCAGTCGGCCGGAGAGGGAAAATCCGCAGGCCTTCTCGCGGGAGACGCCGGCATGAACAGCATCAAGCGCCGGCTACAGAACCTGCTGACATCCGTCGTCAACACTGGCGGCACCTATCAGAGCCTGGCCGACCTGGGCCTGGAGACCCAACGCGACGGGACCCTGGAAATCAACGACAGCCAGCTTTCAAATGCCCTGACAACAGACATCGACAGTGTCACCAGCCTGTTGGCCGGGAACGGTACTGTTGAAGGTATTGCCCAGATATTTGAAACCGCCCTGGAGGGAATGACAGATAGTTCGAACGGATTTCTCGCCTCCAAGGAGGCGAGCATCAACAGCAATATCGAAAGGATTGACAACAGTATCGAACGCATGCAGGAGCGCCTCGACAAGCGGGAGCAGCTTCTTTACGACCAGTTCAACGCAATGGAAGAACTGGTCAGCGCCCTCAATGCCCAGGGAGATTATCTGACCCAGCAGATGAACATGCTGCAGAACATGGGGAGTAAAAAATAATGAACGCCTTCTGGAATCAATACCAGCAGAACCAGGTCAACCAGGCCCCCCCTGAACAGATATTGATCATGCTCTACGACGCCGCCATCCGTCACACGGTTAGGGCCATTGAAGGGCTGGCGAACCAGGACATTGTCGCCAAAGCCGAGGGGATCAGCAAGGCGATGCACATCATCACAACCTTCTCCGACACCCTCGACCACCAGATCGGCGGGGAGGTGGCTGAAAACCTCGACGCCCTCTACAACTACATGGTGCGCGAATTGTCGGCGGCCAATCTGCACAACGATCCGGCCCCGCTGAAAAACGTCGAGACCATGCTGCGTGACCTGCGCGTAACCTGGACAGAAGCCATTGAAATCTACCAGAAGCAGCAGGCGGAAAAACGGTCCGCCAAGGTCTCGTCCAACGCGGCACAGGGTTATGCCAACTTCCTGCCCTGATGGAGACATACATGAGCCCGGCAGACAGCCAACTTTACCAAAAAATGCGGTCGTGCAACGATCATTACGGCGCCATGCTGCGTTTCATGGAAAACCTTTACCACGACCTGCCGAAACTCTCACCGCTGGTCGTTCGGGAATCGATGCGAACCCTGGACCAGATGCAGGATCAGGCCCGAAGGCTCGACTCGGAACTTCGCCAGTTGGTGCAGCAGACCGGGCTGGAGGCTCTGCCTGAGGATCTTCTGTCGGTTCGCAGACGACTGCTGGATGAGGTGCAGAAAAGCAACAGCTTGCTGGTCGATCTGCTCGAGGGTAAGATAGTCCTTATTGAAAGCGAATTGCGCCGCAACCGCCAGGGACAGACCGCGATGAACGGCTACCGGCAGCGTTCGGCCGGAGGAGGCCAGCTGGTTCGTGTCAATTTCTAGGTAAAATTATCAATGCGGCGCCCTTCACGCCGCATAAGCGAATTTGCCTTGCAGGCTATGAGATGGAGACTCTTGAGCTTCTGGTCGACAACCAGATTGTTCGCATCAATGTCCCGCTGATAGGGCGACGCACGCTCAGCCTGGACTGCGTTCCCCAAAGCATTGATCATCCCACTCTCGACGTCGGGTTCCTTCCCGGTCAACTCCCCGTCGAGGAGATTGACTTCAGTGGTCAGTGCACCCTCTCCTTCGATGTCGGCGACATGGTCTACGTCGTGCGGGCCAATATCGACGGCATCCCCGGACCTGGCAAACTTCGACTGATCAATGTCCAAAGCTACACCAGTACCCAGAAACGCGAATTTTTCCGCATTGACACGGAACTGTCACTCTACTGGCAGCCGCTTGATGAAGACCGCAGCCACTCGGCTCCCAACGCCAGGGTCAACCTGAGCGGCGGCGGCATCCGATTCCCGACCGACAAACGCCTGAGTATCAGGGACGAAGTTGCCGTCAAACTCTGCTTCGACGACCAGACAACCATCGATGCCGAATGCGTCGGCCGGGTGGTCCGCGTCGACGAGAAACGCAATGGCCAGATCGAAGTCGCCGTCGCCTTTACCGATATTGACCCGAAAGACAGGGATCGTATCGTGTCCTTCTGCTTTGCCCGCCAGCGTGAACAACTGCGTCAGCGGGTTCAGGTCAGGAGCGATTTCAAATCGGAATAATGGCCGGACTGTACGAAGACCTGAAACCGGGTGTGCTGCTGCGAGCAACCATCCCACTAACCGGCAATCGGCACACAGTCGACGCCGCAGTAGAGGAATGTGAAACCCGTCTTGTCCTGCGCCTGCAAAAATCCGGGATCGGCGACAAGCTGTCAGATATCGAAGGCGACTGGGTTCTAACCCAGGAACTCGGTGAACGGATCATCCTCTACAAGGCCCGGCTGACGGAACGCCTGGCCGCGCGAAGATTCAGTCTCGAACTGATTGACCGAACCGTTCACAAATCAACCCGAAAATCGTGTCGCATCCAGGCGAAAGTTCGCGTTCGCGAATGGGCAGGCCACAGCACATGGTCGCGCCTGCGCCGTGCTGACTCGCGCGAAGTCATTCTCAGCACCAACGGTATTGCCTTCCAGACCGAGGACCAGTTCCACCCCGGCCAGAAGGTCAGTCTCGAGATAACCCTGCCGGGCCACGCCCTGCGACCGGTCCAGGTCTCCGGCCAGGTCATCCGCGCCCAGCCCCGTGGCATCGGCCGGCAGGAAATCGCCGTCGCTTTCATAAACCTGGAACGCGAAGACGCCGACATCATTGAAACCTTCTTCATCAAGGAACATTTCAGAACGATGACCGGCCGTGCCCAGTTACTGGGAGAAGCTCTGTCTCCAAGCCTTGATGAAACCGGTTCCCGCAAGGTTGACGCGGACGACTGACGTCCGACCTTTCCGGCTAAAGATTTTTGCGCCGTCGGACGATGCGAAACCATGAGCCTCATCAATCCCATGGCCGCCACGACTGCGGTGCAAAGCAATCCGTCACAGGTTGTCAATCGGGAAACCCGAAACCAGAACCTGCGTCCGGACCAGGTTATACAGGCAACGGTCGAGGAAGGCGGACTGGAACGGGTTCTGATCAACCTGCATGGCCGCAGGCAATGGGTTGAAACCGAAATCCCCCTTGCAACCGGCCAGAAACTTTCCATCCACCTGGTCGAATCGGACAAGGGGCCGGTCCTTCAGCTGCAGCCCGTTCAACTCGATGCCTATATCCGGCGAATGATTCACCTGGTCGGCCAGTCCTTTCCCCTGGCCCCGTTTGCCGCAAAGTTGGCGCAGCTCCCACAGGAAAGCTCCATGCCGCCTTTTCTTGCCAGGCTGCTTGCACCACTGCTCGAAAGTCGCCCTCCCGATGCGGCCTGGTTTGCCAACCTTGCCAATCTTCTCGGCCTCAACTTCGAACACCGCCTGTCAGAGAACCACGGCCAGACCGTTGCAGAAAACCTGAAATCATGGCTTTTGCGAACAGGGCAAACGAACCCGGGGGCCGCGGCCCCTGGCATCGCAACCATCCTGCAACACCTTGAAGCCCATCAGCTGTTTCAGGCCAGACTGGCCCTGGACAACTTCTTCTATCTGCCCCTGCCGCTTGCTGAGGGGGATTACGGCTTTCTCCTGATCGAAAACGGTGGACAGAACAAGGGCCCGGAAGATACCCCGGACCGGGGGACCATGATTCGCCTGTGCCTGAACCTGAGCGCGCTCGGTCCGGTAACGGCCATCCTGCACGCTTCCACCGCAGGATTGTCCCTGCGCCTGGAGTTCGGAAATTCTCGAAGCCTGGCCCATGTCAGGCAACACCAGGCAGAAATTGAAGAAACGATGACCAGCTGGGGTCTGAGGATGCTCAATCTGGTCGAAGGGACCGAACCTCCGGAGCGCCAACTTCTGAACAGATTGACCGCACGGAACGAAGGAGTGGTCGATGCCCGAATCTGACCTGAAACAACGGAACTATCAGGACATCGCGGCCGCACTGAGCTATCGCCAGGGTATCGATCACGCGCCCAGGGTGGTCGCTGCAGGTCGTGGCGAACTTGCCCGAAAAATCCTCGAAACTGCCAGAGCAGCTGGAATCGACATTGTCCAGGACGGGGACCTGGTTGAGATTCTGGCCGGGTTGCCCACGGGTAAGGAGATTCCACCTGAACTCTACCAGGTCATTGCCGACCTGTTTGCATGCCTCTACAGGCTCAACAGCAGCCTGGCGAAATCTCACTCCTGAGAAAAATCGACTCCCTTTTTCTTCAGTACCTCACGGTAGACATCGGCATCAGCCTTCGAAAAACAGCAGAAAACGACCTTTTCCAGGCTTTGTGAACCAGCGGTTGCTTCCAGAACCGTGTCGATAGCAATCTCCGAGGCCAGTCGAACCGGAAAGCGGTAGACCCCGGTGCTGATGCAGGGGAAGGCTATACTCTTCAGACCCTGATCAGCCGCAATCCTCAGGCTGTTGCGATAGCAGGAGGCAAGCAGGCTCTCTTCGCCCCTGTCCCCTCCGTGCCATACGGGGCCGACGGTGTGGATGACGAATCGTGCCGGGAGCAGAAATCCCGGGGTCAATCTGGCCTCACCGGTTTCACAGCCGTTCAGTTTTCGGCAGGCCTCCAGAAGTTCGGGTCCCGCAGCCCGGTGAATGGCACCATCGACCCCACCACCGCCCAACAATGTTCGATTGGCCGCATTGACGATGGCATCGACCTTCAACCTTGTTATGTCTCCCTCTACAAGCACGATGTTCATCGGGCACCTCCACCAAGAAACCTTGGTTTATTAACACTTACCATTTTTGTTCACAAATATTAACCGCTCCCATTTTTGGTATTTTATCCTGTTTTGTCTTGGCATTTCGTATACATAAATTCTTTTTTTGTTGTCATCGTTGTTTTGCTGGCTATAATCACGTTTGATTTAAATTTGGACCGGGATATGAACTTTTCACCAGCAAAAGACCAGGACCGAAATCGTGGGGCCGTCGACTGGACCTTCACAGAGGTGGTCCGCAATATTGATATCGGCATACTGATTCTCGATCCTGTCGAAGAAGCCGTCCTCTTCCACAACCCCGCGCTTGTTCGCATCCTGCCGGCCCTTGCGCCGCGGCCAAACTACCTGGACATCCTCGCCCTCTTCCCGGAAATCCAGGCAATGGACCGGGGGGGCTCCCAGCCCGGCACAATCCACTATAACAGGCAAATTATCGGTTACACGGCCTACCCGGTCGCGGACAGCAAACTCTGCCTGTTCATACGTGACATCACCCACAAGTCGCGCCTCGAGTCGATCGCCCAGGCAGTCAACACCATGGACAACCTGGGATTCATCTTCTCGGGCATCCGCCATGAAATAGGCAACCCACTCAATTCGATCAAGATGACCGCATCGGTACTGCGGCGTAACCTCGAACAGTTTCCCCCCACGACAGTTGCCGAATATATCGACCGCATCTACCACGAAACCCTGCGCATGGAGTACCTTCTCAAGTCCCTGCGCAGTTTCAGCATGTTCGACAAGATTGACAGCCGCACCCAGTCATTGAGCCACTTTCTCAGCCACTTCCATTCCCTGATTCACCGGGACCTCGAATCGCAGAACATCAATCTTCAACTGATACCGCCTGTCGAAGAGGCAAGGGTACTCATGGATCCCCAGGCCTTGCACCATGCCCTGCTCAACCTTGTCAGCAACGCCGCCGAGGCACTGGTCGGGCAGCCATCCCCACGCGTCACAATTTCATCGCGTATCAACGGTTCCCTGGCCTGGATAACAATCGAGGACAACGGCTGCGGCATGACTGAAGAGCAGAAACAGCACCTTTTTCAGCCTTTCTATACCACCAAGCAGGAAGGCAACGGCCTGGGGCTGATTATCACCCGCAAGCTGATTGCCAAGATGAATGGCAGCCTTGAAATTGACAGCGAGGAAGGCTCCGGAACCCGCGCGCGCATCGCCCTTCCCCTGGCGACAGGTACCAGCCCGGACGGGGAGATGGAAAGGTAGCCTGATGCGATGAAACGAATACTGCTGGTTGACGACGAACTCCCCTTCCTCAAAAGCCTGAGAGACGGTCTGCTCGCCATGCGGGACGACCTGGCACTGCACCTCGCCGGCGATGGCCAGGAGGCTTTGCTCCACCTCAAACAGCGCAAGTTCGACCTGCTGGTCACCGACCTCAAACTTCCGGTCATGGACGGGTTCCAACTGCTTGCGCACACATCCCGGCTGCACCCGGACCTTCCGGTCATTGTCATGACCGCCTTCGGGACGCCTGAAATCGAGGAGCGCCTTTCTCGTCACTCGGGCCTTCACTACCTGGAAAAACCTCTCGACATCGACCATCTGGCCAACACCATCGACCTGGCCCTTAAAACTGAGGGCCGCAGCTATATCCAGGGCATATCCCTGGCCACATTTCTGCAGCTTGTGGTCATGGAAAAGAAGACCTGCACCCTCAAGATCACCAGTGGACAGCACTCGGGATACCTGTTCGTGCGGGGGGGGGAACTGATTGATGCCACCACCGGCGAGAAGGACGGCGAAGCTGCGGCGCTCGACATTGTCACCTGGGCAGATGCCGTTATTGAAATGGATCCGGTCTGCCGTCGCCAGGACAAGGTGGTCGAGGCTTCCCTGGAATTCCTGCTTATGGAAGCCTTTCGGCTCCAGGATGAAGCCAACATGCCAAAGGTTGAGGACCCGGATACGGCAACCGAAAAGAATGCCGCAGCCGCCGGACCGCAAACCTGCGAGCTCGATCTGCTGGAACAGGTCGTAACCGGCATGAAAGACGTTCTGGAATATGCCATCTTTGATCGGCAGAATTTCCTGGAGCGTCACAGCCCTCTTCCCTGTTCCCTCGACCACCTTGATCCGACCTTCTATCTTGAGGCGGCCGGAGATATGACCGGGCTGGTCGGGAACGGGACCCTGAACTTTATCGTTGTGCGGGGCAAAGCCTGCAAGCACCTGATGCTGGAATGCCTTGGCTACCGCCTGGTGTTGCGCCTGGACACCAAGGCAAAAGCTTCCCGCACTTTTGCCGCTCTCAGAGCCAACCTGGAGCAGGCGCGTAAAAATCTGCCCTGACATCCATGGATCACAAACTCCTCGGACCGGAGGGAAACTCGATGCAGAATCTCGTCAGCGAAATCAAGGCCATACCTGGCGTCATAGGCGCGTGCTGTCATCACAGCCAACAGGGCCTGGTTGCCAACAGCCTGCCCGGACTGTTCAAAACCGACAAGCTGGCAGCCATGGGAAAACACATGGCCAGGCTTCTGGCGGCAGGACGCCTGAATTTTCCGGACCTGAATGACATGGTTCTGCAATACGAGGAAACCACGATCGTCGGCAAATCCATCGAGCAGAACCTGGTATTGGCTGTACTGTGCGACCCGGGCATCAACATGAACCTTCTGACCATGTCCCTCAACCTGGCCATGGACAACCTTTCGCTTGACCCGCAACCGGCGGCCGCAGCGCCCCCGCCCGCCGGAGGCGCAGCCGCGACCGAGGTGCCCGTTGCGGATTCGAAAGCAATCGAGGTCATGAAAAACGCCCTGTCAAAGGTCGTCGGTCCGATGGCGTCGATCATGTTTGAAGACGCCCTGCAGGAAGCGCATCAGTCCGGCGAATCGGGCAACAAGCTGCTGACCAGGCTTCAGGCCATTTTGACCCGCGAGATCGGTGACGAAGAGATGGCAGCCAACTATCGTCAGCTCGTATCGGACTCTCTAAGGGAGACAGATTGACATGGCAAGCGACAAGCCGACGGCCAGTGAACGTTTCGCCGCGCGCATGGCTGCGATTGATGGAGTCAAAAACTTCGTGCTGATCCGCAAGGATGGTCAGGTCATAACCCACAACCTGGAGGATCCCGACGAACTGGCCGCGCTCGCGACCCTGTGCGGCCTGCAATCGGAGGCTATCGCCGGCACCCTCGGATTCAGCCAGGTTGAACGCCTCTGCCTGCGCCGCGCGGGAGGCGAATCCTTGTCCCTGTTCAGACTCGACAAGTACTTCGTCGCCGTTATACAGGAACCGGACTGCCCGCTGGACGACTTGCTTGACCGGGTGTCGAAATTCCTGTCCAGCCTGCGCCGCCAAAACAAGTCGACTGCCTGAAACGGCAAAGGAGGGTCAAAATGTCAATACTGCGCATCAGGCTGAAAAAGACCTTGCCTGCCCTGCTCACCATTCTGATTCTGTCCTTTGTGACTGCTGGTCCGGGTGCCGCGGACGAACTGAGTAAATTTGACCGCCAGGCCCTCAAGGACGCGGTGGATTGCCGCGGCCAGATCATCGACCAGTTCGAACTGCTGCTGACCTCGGGACAACTCTCCATCGCCCAGCTGTTCGACACCTTCTATATTCCCATCCCCAACACCAACCCGCAGAAATTTCACACCCAGTACGACCAGAAGCTGGACGGTATTCTGCGGCCGATTCTGGACAGCTGCCTGGCGCGCAGCAAACGCTACATCTTCGTGGTTGCGGTCGACCGCAACGGCTACCTGCCGACCCACAATACCAAATATTCTCAGCCACTTACTGGCGACCCCGACGTCGACACCAAGCGCAACCGCACCAAGCGCATCTTCAACGACCGCACCGGCCTGGCCGCGGCCCGCAACATCCGACCGCACCTGGTTCAGCACTACAGCCGAGATACGGGTGAAGTCATGACCGACCTGTCCGTGCCGATCATGATTCGCGGCCGCCACTGGGGGGCACTGAGAATCGGCTACAAGAAATAGCGGGCCCCACCGGGGCAAAGTTTCAGTCAAAGGAGGATATGCAATGTTCAATCGGGTCAGCACCAAGGTTGCCGTCTGGGTCAACCTGGTCATTCTTGTCGTGATGGCGGCCGGCTCCTTCTACGTCATCACCCAGCAGAGCCAGAGTCTGGAAGACCAGTTGCTACAACGGGGCCGCATCGAGGCCCTGGTCGGCGCCAGGATGGTCAGTCGGGTTCTGGAGGAGGCTATTGACAACGGCGTATTCAGCGTCAAGGACGCCTTCGACACCAACTACGAACCAATTCCGGGATTCGATCCGCCCAAATACCACACAGTGTACGATTCCTACATGGACAAGGCCATACTTGCCATGGAGGATGAGTTCCTCAAGGATGACAGTGTGGTCTATGCCGTCGCGGTCGACATCAACGGCTATCTGCCAACCCACAATACCCGCTACCAGCAGCCAATAACGGGGGACAGGAAGAAGGACCTTGTCGGCAACCGTACCAAGCGAATCTTCAATGACCCGGTCGGAATCAAGGCGGCGAAGAACAAACAGGAGACCCTGCTGCAGGTCTATCACCGCGACACCGGCGAAACCATGTGGGACATTTCGGCTCCCATTATTGTCAAGGGCAAGCACTGGGGCGGCTTCCGCATCGGCTTCTCCCTCAACAAGACCCGCATGGCCCAGGCAAGGCTCAAGGCGAGTCTGCTGATGATCATGGCCGGCATCCTGGCCGTTTCGATTGTGGCTGTATTCGTCGTCGTCAATGGCAGCATGAAGCCTCTGACCCGATTCACCGAGATCGCCTCGGACCTGGCCGACGGCAAGGTCGATCAGAAGATCGAAGCCAAAGGCAAGGACGAAATCGCCCAGCTGGCCAATGTGCTGGAACGGCTGAGAATCAGCCTGAAGCTGGCCATGGACCGGTTGCGCAAACGCCAGTAGCTTGACAACGCCCCCTGTCCGAAACCAGAAGAGCCCCGCCGGCTGGCGGGGCTCTTCTGGTTTATCTGTGCCGGGTCACAGGCTGTAAGCCTCCCTGGCTGCGTCTTCCTCAAGGCACCTCAGGGTCGGTGGCCCCTTTTCGGGCAGTTCGGGCCGAACAAAAAGCAACTCCCAGTAACGTCCATCGTCCGGGTCGCGGTACAGGATCGTGCCGCGCTCGTCATTCTGAGCCACCGGCTGCAGGTATTCCGTCGTCAGCCAGAGAATACGCTGCCAGGTGGCATCCTTCTCCATACGACTGCCGAGGTCGAGCCAGAGGCCTGAAAGAATCCGGTCGTCAGGAGTCAATTTCCAGTCGCCGGTATCATTAACAGTCATCTCCCTGCCTCCTTTCCATCCGAAGCATTTCGGCCATTCGCCAATCTAATCATCACGGACAGGAATGCAAGAGTCAGGCACTGACGGAGATGTCGACATTCAGCTCGTCGCCAACCTGCTGCAGCCTGGCCTCCAATCGGGCCCGGTCAGTATCATCCGGAAGTTGAACGTGGATATCCATCCGGTAAAGGCGGCTGCCGCTGCCCGGGGTCAGCAGCACGTCCGACTGCAGATCGACAATATTGACGCCAAGTTCGGCCAGCAGGCAGCTGGTTCGATAGACGATACCTGCCTGGTCGAGCCCTTCGACATGGACAACGGCACGTGGGCGTTCGTCCTTCCGGTGCGTCTGGCGCTGCTGCAGCGGGCGCACAAAGGCCGAAATTCCCTTCTCCCGCTCCAGCCGCCGGGTTTCACGTTCAAGAACCTCCTCGAGGTCGTCCCGCCGACCGGTAAAGAGCAGAATCAGGGCAAACTCGTCCGCCAATTGGGTCATGCGGGTCTCTTCAAGATTGCAGTCCGTCTCAAACAGAATCCGGGTCACATCGGCCACGATGCCGACACGGTCGCGCCCGAAAGCCGTCATG
>RFIO01000364.1 GCA_003695205.1 Deltaproteobacteria bacterium | reverse complement strand
GCTTTCAAATGAGCGAGTGTCATCCATGATGAAACTCTCAACTTTGATTGTGTTGGCAAGCTTGATTCTTGGGGTAGCCACCCCCTCTCTTGCTGCTCCGGATGCCTGGGTGATCCGGATGCCGGAGCAGCCATCGCCTGCTTCGGACCAGACCCCGGCGCTGGCACATGAGCGAGGGCCAGACCCAAGAGCGCTTCAGGGCGATAACCGGGTGATCAGCGATGCGCCGGTTGCGAATCCGGCTTCCGCTTCTTCCCATGTGGTTCAGATGCCCGATGCTGCGCCCACAGCACAGGCCGCAGCGCAGGAATCCGATGCATCGTGGGTGGATGATGAGCAGGCCCGCGCCTGGCTGGACTACAGGCTCTATGCACGTGTCGAGGCGGCGATGCGCCGCCGCATTGCAAAGGATGCCTACGACGGAGCGGCCTGGGAGCTGCTGGCCCGGGCGCTTGAGGGGCAGGGAAGGCTGGCCGAGGCGGCCGAGGCGCGCCGGCGGGCGAAGGCCTATGGATCAGGCGAGCGGGACTGGCATGTGGCGATGCGCCTTGGGGCATTGGTGGACAGCAATGTCGTCATTGCCCCGGATGCCGTGCACCTGCCGGCTCAGGATCAGGGGGACATCGGCGCGCGCGTGGCCCTTTCAGCCTACGGGAAGGTCGAGGATGCCCCGTGGGGGTTTCTCAGCTGGCGGCTGGGCTATGCCGATATGCTGTATCAGGATTTCAACCGTTACGCATTGCGCCGGTTGCAGGCCCATTTGTCGCAGCATTTCGAATTTGGAAACGGGAATGATTTTTATCTTGGGGCCTTCGGAGAGCAGGCGGCTTTGGGTGGAAGCGGCTTTTTTTCAGGATGGTCCGGCCTGACGGGGTTGGCCATGGCCCCGGCGGAAAGCCTGCTTATCAGCGTGGACGCCGCTTATGGGCGAAGAAATTTCGCCATGGCCTTTAACGACTTTTCTTCGTGGCGATGGCAAGTCATGCACCATGCGCTATGGCAGGGGAAGGATGGAGATGCCGGTTTCCGCTTTCTCGTTGGCAAGGAACAGACCAGGCTGAGTTTCGAGTCCTATCGTCGGATTGGCATTGGGTTGCATGGGGAGAGGCGTTTGGCCATTTTTCCTTCCTTTGGCGCTTTATGGGTGAACGGCAGGGGGGATTATTCCATAAGGCGCTATCAACAGCTGGATACACGCGCCTTTCTTGTTCAGAGCCTTCGACGAGTGGATCGTGAATCCTCAATCGTTGGATCGGTTGAGTTGCGTCGTGAGGAGGCCCTCTGGGGGGGCGGGGCAAGCGAGGTGTGGCAATGGCAGGCCGGCTGGCAGAGGAACGCCTCGAACATGGATGCGCGGGCTGTCTATTTGCCCGCCAATACAAGAAACTGGAAACGATGGTGGAGTGAGATATGGGTAAGATGGGAATATTAGGCATGGGATTGCGTTTGTTTTTGGTTGTTGTAACACTGGTGGCTTCGGGGCTGGCAAGCGCTGGAGAAATCGCCGGAAAGATAGAATATATCAAGGGACAGGCGGAAGTTGGCAGTGAGAGCCATTGGCTGTCTGCCGAAGTTGGTATGGTTGTTGAGGTCGGTCAGCATGTTCGTACGGGCGAATCTTCGAGAATTCGCATTCGGTTTGTGGATGGAAGCAGCATGCAGATGGGCGGCCGGGCCGAGGCCGTGATCGAGCGGTATGCCGTGAAGAAGGATGCCGGGGTGGTCCAGGCTTTGCTGGACCTGATTCAGGGGCGTGGTCGTTTCATTGTCGAGAAGCTGAAGCAGGCTGACTCACAATACCAGGTCCGCCTCCGGGCCGTACTTATTGGAGTTCGCGGCACGGACATCCTGGCGCAGTCGGAAGCCAAAGCCGACCATGTGGCGCTTGTTGAGGGACGTGTCTCATTGACCTCGGAGGTCTCCCGCGAGGTCATGCTGGATAAGGGCTATTATGCTCGCGCCGAATCAGGGAAAATCCAGAAGCCAGTTTCCATTCCTGACACCTGGCTGGAGGCATTCATCCGAGATGTTGGGTTGAGTAGTGCGGGAAAGGCACGAAAAAGGGGCGGTGGTGGTGATGATGGCTCCGCACCAAGCAGTGTAATTCAGCAGAAAACGGTCGATAAGCTTGGCTCTCCCATGATCCTCCCCAGATAATTCTGAATATGTCTGGATCGATTCGCTGCGGGATATTCTGGTCGGTTCTGCTTTTGATTGGCCTGCTTGCAGGCTGTTCACAGGCGGGGAATCCTTCGTCGGCCGGGGCTTCACTCGCAGGTGGCGTGGGCCAGGCGGCGAACGGAAGTAGCGGAGGTGTTTCCGTACCGGTTGTGGCCCAGATTTCGGCGGGGTCATTGAAGCAACGTTTTCCGAACATGCAGCGTTTACAGCTGAGCGTTACCGGTCCGGCCGGGACGCCTGGTATTCCAATGCAAATGAATCTTCCTGTTGATGGTCAGGCGGTGCCCGTTTCCCTTCCGTCGGGGGTTCCTCTGACCTTCGAGTTCGACGTCTTCGATGGAGCGGGCAATTACCTTGCGACCGGGACGCAGACCCAAACCCTCCAGCCCAATACAAATCCCGTTATCCCGGTGGGCCTTGTCGCTGTGAATCCTGGGACGCCCTATGTCGATCCCCTAACTGGCCAAATCAGTACCGGGCCGGTGATTCCGCTCACCGTCAGCGTCATCACCGGCGCCGGCATGCAGCCGGTCGTCGGGGCCGTGGTGTCGCTTGGAGCATCGGGTACGGCCACGGCCGTGACCGATGCCTCGGGACTGGCCAGCTTTGCAAGCGCGCCGATGCCGCAGGATGTGCATGTGTTCTTCGGCGGCAATGCGGTGTCGGTGCTGGCCTTTTCCGGCTCAGCTCTGGTCGTGCCGATGCCCGAAACCGCGCCGGTTTCGGCAACCGTGAGCATCAATCCACCTTCCGGCCCGACGCTGGGTGCGAATGAACTTCTGGATGTCTATCTGACCGACGGCATGAGTGTCTTGGTCATTCCCTGGCTGTCGAATCCTGCCACCAGCAGCATACCTCCGATGCGCGGCCCGGTCGGTGTGTCGGCGATGATCGAAAACCCGCTTGATCTGACCCCGAGACCG
>RFIO01000363.1 GCA_003695205.1 Deltaproteobacteria bacterium | reverse complement strand
CTGGAACTCTGTTGGCGAGCCAATAGCCGCCAGGCTGTCAAAGATGTCAACGAACTGGCCAAAGAAAGCCAGTGCGCCCCGATTGGCGGAGACCAGGTTCCAGCGGCCATCGAGAACCAGCGCTGGATAGGGTTCCTGGTGATCGAGCAGCGCGGCCAGCGCCGAGTGAAAGACCTGACTTCCCTGCGCGTCCAGGGGTGTGTCCGGGTAGGTCGGCGCGAATCCCGCGCTCTGCAACAGCACGTTGCGTTCCCGGAGCGGCACGTCCAGCGCGTCTGACAGGGCCAGCACCATGGCCCGGCTCGGTCGCGAACGGCCGGTTTCCAGGAAACTGATGTGACGCTGGGAGATCCCGGACTCGGTCGATAGTGCCAGCTGGCTGAGCCGCCGGTGGGCGCGCCAGTCTCTGAGCAGGGCTCCGAAATCCAGGGGTTCCTGATAGACGGCTTCGCTCATGTCACCGGCCTCTTTGGGGATCTCCCGGCAGTGTACCCGGCGCCTCGCCCGGTTCCATTACCTCTCGGGTAATTGGTTGGATTACCTCGAGCGGCTACCGTAATCCCGTCGCCTCAGTCCGGCAGCCGCCGGGCCCTCAGGCGGAGACTTCAAGGAGAAACCTCATGAAAAACCTCTACCTCACTCTGGCTGTGGTTGGTGCTCTGGTGCCCTATGCGTTCTTTTTCGGCTTTTTTGCCGACCAGGGGCTGACGGCATTCGTGCCAGCGCTGTTCGTCAATGGCGCAGCCGCCGGTTTCACGGCCGATCTGCTCATCTCCTCCCTGGTGTTCTGGATCTACCTCTTCAGTCGCGACCAGGGCCCGAACCCGTGGCTCTACGTGGTGCTGAATCTGACCATTGGCCTGTCATGTGCGCTGCCGGCCTACCTCTACGCGGTGACCCGGCGGGCGGAGGCGACGCCGGCAACGGCATGAGGTCCGAGCGACGGGAACCGGGGGCGCTCCGGGTCCTCAGACGTCGAATCGGTGACGGTCCGTGAAGACGGCCAGATAGTCCCAGAT
>RFIO01000362.1 GCA_003695205.1 Deltaproteobacteria bacterium | reverse complement strand
GCGCCAGGATTCCCCGCGGTATCGACGGTATCGATGCGTGCCTCGATGACCAGGTCGGCATCGGTCACCAGGTCGCTGCCGGCGACATCGATGGCAAAACGGCCGTCGGCCTGCACGCTGCCGACAGCGATGCCGGTAAAGACGCCATTCTTCAGCGTCAGTGTCACCTGATCGCCCGGATTGAACTCGCCCGTCACCGTTCCGGTGACGGTCACCAGGCCGCCCGCCTCGCTGATGTTGATGATATCGTCGGCGGTGATGTTGGCATCGAGACTGATGCCGGGGGCCGGCGCGACGGTATCGACGGTAAATCCGTCACTCGTCGTGGCGCTGCCCGGGTTGCCGGCGGCATCAAAAGTGGTCAGGGCCGCCGCGATGGTTCCGTCAGGGTCAGCGGCCAGGTCCGCGCCGGGCACCAGGATGCGGAAACTGCCGTCAGCGGCCACCTGGCCAAAGTAGGCCTGGCCGTTGATGTCGAGACGAACCTGGTCGCCGGGAAGGGCGTCACCGCCGGCGCTGCCGGTCACCGCCACGGTCCCGGCCGCTTCGGCGATGTTGACCACGTCGTCGGCGGTCACATTGGCATCCAGGGTGAGGGTCGGCACGGGAGCCGTCACATCGATGCCGTAGCCTTCGCTGTCGGTCGCCATCCCGGGGTTGCCGGAGGCCGAAACGGCGACGACAGTTGCATCGATCACATGGTCGGCGTCGGCCACCAGGTCGGCACCGGCGACGTTGATGCTGAAGCTGCCGTCGGCGCGCACCAGGCCGGCATAGTCGACCCCATTCACGGTCAGGGTCACGACATCTCCGGGACGGGCGTCACCGCCGGTGCTGCCGGTGATGGCGACATCCCCGGCCGCTTCGGCGATGTTGATGATATCATCCGCGGTCACGACCGCATCCAGATCGATGGTCGGTACCGGTACCGAGGTGTCTACCCCGTAGGACAGGCTGTCGGTCGCCGTCCCCGGATTGCCGGCGGCATCGACGGACTCCACCCGCACCTCGATCCGATGGTCGGCATCGGCCACCAGGTCACTGCCGGGGATGCTGACGGCGAATCCGCCACCGGTAACTGTCCCGATGAAATCCTTGCCGTTGACCTGCACGACGATCCGGTCACCGGGGGCGGCATCGCCGCCGACGCTGCCGGTCACGGTCACCGGCCCGGCCGCCTCGGCGGCATTGATCAGGCCGTCGCCGGTCAGGTTGGGATCGAGACTGACGCTCGGCACCGGCGGGTCGAGGTCGACAGCGAAACCGCCGCCGGCCGAAGCACTGCCCGGATTGCCGGCGGCATCGACGCTGTCGATGCGCGCATCGATGGTTTGATCGCTGTCGGCCACCAGATCGGCACCGGCGACATCGATTCGGAAGCTGCCGTCCGGCCGCACCAGGCCGCTGTAGTCATGGCCGTTGACGGTGAGGGTTATGCGGTCTCCCGGTTGGGCATCGCCACCGGCCATGCCGCGCACCACCACGTCGGTGGCCGATTCGGCCAGGTTGACGACGCCGTCATCCGTGACCACGTCGATGGCAACCGTCGGCGTCGGCGGGGTCAGATCGACGCTATAGGGATCGGAGTCGGTCCCTTCCTTGCCGTCGACCTGGATGCGGGCATCGATCCGCTTGTCGCCGTCCGCGACCAGATCGCTGCCGGCAACGTCGATGGCAAAGGTCATGTCGTCGGCCACGATACCGCTGTAGCGTTGGCCGTTGACTGTCAGTTCAACCGTGTCTCCGACAGCCGCGGTCCCCGAAACCGACCCGGTCACGGTCACGTTGCCGCCCGACTCGGCAATGTTGATGACGTCGTCGGGAGTCAGAGCCGCATCGAGACGCACCACCGGTTCGGTATTGATCACCTTCTGCCCCGGGCGGTAGACCGAGGGGCGGGGCACGATATCCGGCTCCACGGGATCGAATTCGACCGGCTCGATCAGTTCCCGCGGCGGTTCGACCCCGCCCTGGCCGGGATCACGGCCGGACAGGGGAACCGGTTCGACCGGCGGCGTCGGCGGGATGAAGGACTCCTCCCCGCCGCTTTCCTCAACCTGCGGCGGCGGGGTCGGTTCAGCGCCGTGCAGATCGACGCTGTCGCTGACCAGCTGGACACTGCCGGCTTCGGAAATGCGGGTCAGACCCACCAGCTTGAACAGGTCCTTCAGGGAGGCCGTATCGACGGCGGTCCCAGGCCCGGCGTCAGGGGCATCCACGAACAGGACGGCCTGGCCGGGTCCTCCCAGTGCGTCCAGGGCGCCATTGGGGATGACAACCCGATGTCCGTCGGCAAAGGTGAGCAGCAGGTCAACGTCGACCACCTCGACCTGGACCAGCTCACTGCCTGCCGCCGGAACCTGGATGACCCCGTCAACAACAGCCGCCTTGGCCACCTCCGGCCTGCCCGTATTGTCTCCTGTCACCTCGCCCTGCGGGTTTCGGGTATTGTCAGCCATGTCCACCTCCCTGGACCAGGCCGGGACACCACCGGTGCCCCGGCCATTCCGAACTGTCCGTCAGCTCACCTGCCCTGTCCTTCATTGGCCGCACTGGCCAGCGCCTCCCGCTCCTCGCCCGACAAATAGGACTGCAGTGTCCTGGCTTCGGCGGCGAGTTGGCTGCGCAAAAGCTCGATCCGCTCGGCCACGACAGGGTCTCCGCGCTCGGCGAGGGCGACCAGCTGGTCGACAGGCTTCTGCAGGGCGTCAAACCCCTGGCGGACATCCTCGCGCAACCCCTTGCCGACGGAAAAGAGCGCCTGGCGCAGACCGTTCCGTTCCTCGCTGCCGCGGTCGGCCTGGCGTGCCAGCTCCTCCTGCAGGGCCACCGATTCGGTCCGACCGAGATCGGCCAGTTCCCTGGTACCGGCGGCGATCTGTTCCCTGATGCCGCCGCCGACCTGTTCAATCCGGTCACGCACGGCGGCCTGTTCCCTGACCAGGCTTTCCTGCAGGGTGCCAAGGCTCTCCAGGGAGGCCGCCTGACCTTCGTCGAGACACTGGCGCAGCTTGCCGATGCGGTTGTCCATCAGCTGGCCCAGCTGCTGCAGCTCGCTGCGCAGGGCCTTGAGCGACGCAGTCTGCAGGCGGTGGGTCTCCTTGGCGTCGGCACCGGCCTGCGCCGTCTGGTCGCTGATGCGGCCGGCGATGTCGTCAAGCTGGCGGCACCAGTCCTCGGACATGGCACCCAGCTGCCGGGCGAACTCGTCAAGGCTGCGGGAGTGGGCCTCGGTGGTGGCACTCTGGCGCTCGAGCGCCTGGCGCATTTCGCCGCGCTGCGCTCTAAAATCTTCAGCCAGATCGCTGTGGAGCTGTTGCTGGCGCCGCGCCAGCTCTTCCACCCGCTCGCCCAGCTTGAGCCCGGCCAGGGACTGCAGCAGCTCCTCCTGGCGCGCGACCTGGCGCTGCAGCAGTTCCTGCGACCGGTTTGCGTCGCTTTCCAGCTGGACGCGCAACTCAGACAACTGGCTGGACAGGGTCCCGTCCGCCTGACGTACCCCCTCGGTCAGCGTTGCCAGCAGGTGCCCGACCTGTTCGATCCGACCGGCCAGCGCCGCATTGCTTTCGGCCTGCTGCTGCAACGTCTGCAGCATCTCTTTGCGCTGGGCGCGAAAATCGTCGATCTCTGCGGCCAGCTGGCGCTGGCGGGTCCGGGCCGCCTCGGCGAGACGCTCATCGATACGCAGCAGGATGCGGCTCTGGGCGTCGAGAGCCTCGCCGTCGGCCAATGCCAGCTCCGCGCCCCGCAGGGAAACCGCCTCGAAGGAGAGGGCGTTTTCAATGTGACGGGCCAGTTCCGATGCCAGGGTCGACATGATGTCCCCCTGCAGGCGGCGGATGCCGAGCATCATAAGGCCGATGACGATGGACCCGAGCAGGCCGAACATCGAGGTGGAAAAGGCGATGCCCATGGAGGACATGGGCGCCTTGAGGCGCTCGATCATCATGCGAAAGACCTGAATCGGCTCGGTATGCTGCATGTCGATGTCGGCGAAACTGCCGATCAGCACCGAGATATCCGCAAGGGTTGCCAGCAGGCCGATGAAGGTGCCGAGCAGGCCCATGGCCACCAGAAGTCCGGTCAGGTACTGCGGCAGGGCGTTGCGCCGAACCAGCAGGGTGCGAACGTTGACCTGCTCATGCTCCAGCGCCGCCTGTTCCTGATGGGAAATGGAGCGGTTGCAGCTGGCCGCCATCATCTGCAGCAGGTTCGCCAGCGCTCCGACCATCGGCGCGGTCAGCTGCCGCAGGGTCGAGGAATCCTCCTGGTTCCGGACCGCTTCCATGAACAGGCGCAGGTTGCGGGCCTCGCGTACCAGCCTGCGGGCATTGAGCAGGATGAAAAGCCCACCCAGAAGGACAATGACGATGATGGCGTAGTTGAGGTGCGGTACGCGGTTGCCGGCGATGGTCCGCCTGAGCGGTTCATAGAAGACCCAGGCCCCGGTCAGCATCAGCAGGTAGGGGAGGGCCACCAGCAGGTAGTAGAGTCGCAGATACTTGAGCATGTTCCGTCTCCTTGGCCCCAACCGGGGCGGTCATCCGGCACGAAAAACGCCGTCGCGAAATCTCATGAGCGGGGACAGCAGAAATGACAGGATGGTTCTCCGGCCGACAGTGATGTCGGCGCTGGCGCGCATGCCCGGCAGCAGCGGTCCGGGAATGTCTGAAGCTGTTTCCAGTTCCGAGGCCGACACCGCGATGGTGACCCGATAGAAATGCCGCCCCTGGGAGTCGGCCAGGGTGTCGGCACTCACCTCGGTCACCTCGCCGGCAAAGGAACCGTAGGTCGCATAGTCGTAGGCGCCGACCCGGACATGCGCCCTCAGGCCGGGGCGCAGATGGGCCCGGTCATCGGGGTTGGCGGCGGTTTCGATCAGGATGCCGCGGCCGCTGGGGGTGATTTCGCACAGAATCTCACCAGGACGCACCACGGCTCCCAGGGTTGTGACATTGACCCTGTTGACCCGTCCGGCTACCGGGCTGCGCACCACCACCCGCCGCAGCCGATCCTCGTTCCCCTTGAGCCCCTGCTCAAGCGCGGCGATTTCCTGACGGATCCGGGTCAGCTCTCCTGAGGCATCCGCCCGGAACCGGGCCTCGGCCTCCTTGATGCGCGCCGCCGCCTCGGCCACACCGGCCTCGAGCCGCGGGATCCTGCTGTCGGCCTCGGTCAGCTCGGTGCGCAACTGCTGCAGGCGCATGCGAATGTCGATCAGTTCCAGTTCCGAGGCGGCATGATCCCGATGCAGCTTTTCAATCACCTGCTGTTTGCGCAGAGCCAGATCGAGCTCTTCACCGAGGCTCCGGCGCCGGACCTTGATCTCATCGAGTTCCCGCTGGCGCTGCTCGCGCTGGGCCTCAAGGACCGCGACTTCCTCCTTGAGACGGTCGCGCCGGTCGCGCCAGGCCTGGCTCTCCGGGCCGATGACATCAGCCCCCTGCAGTTCGGCTGGAAAGATCGGTTCGTCGAGTCCCCGGACTTCGGCAAGCAGGCGCGCTTCCCGGGCCCGCAACGCGTCCAGGCGCGACTGGTCCCGGTCCAGGTCGCTGCGTATCTGGACATCGGAGAGCTCGAACAGGGCCTGGCCGCGGGTCAGCAGCTCTCCCTCATGAACCAGAATGCGGCGCACGATGCCGCCTTCAAGGTGCTGAACGACCTGGGACTTGCCGGCCGGGATGATCTGGCCACTGGTACGGACGATGACATCCACCCGGGCCAGGGTGGCCCAGGCAAAAAAGGCCGCGGTGACGGTGAAACAGAGGAGTATGAACGCCTGGCGTAAGGACATCTTCTCTCCGTCAGCGCACCAGCACCAGGGCGGCATCAGCCTGCTTCCGCCCCTCGATGACCGCCACGTCGATCTTGTCGGCCGGCAGGTGCTGCTCGATGAGCAGGTTGCGCACCACCATGGCCCGGTAGAAACCGAGTCGCCTGGTTTCGGTAAAGCCCGGCGGCACAATCACGCGGATGATGGCCCTGCCCCGCTCCAGAACCTGCCTGAGCTCGGCGGCCAGGCGCTCGCGCTCCCCGGGCAACAGTTCGACAGCATCGTCGCGGAAGCGAACGGCAACCGTAAAATCGTCCACCGACAGGTCGCTGCTCCCTTTCCCCGCCTCCGGCGCCGGGCCGGTGGCTTCGACATTCTTTCGCTTAAGGCGGGCGGTCTGCGCTGCCTCCAGTTCACGTACCCGGGCCCGCAATCGGTCGAGTTCCGCCTGCAACCGGGCGGCCCGGGTCTGTTCGCTCGCCACTGTCTGCTGCAGCGTCTGCTGATGTTCCTGCTCGGTTTTAGCCTGTTCTACACTCGCCCGTCCCATTTCCAGGGCGAACATGAAGACGGCCGAGATCATCACCACCAAAAGAAAAAGGAGGTTGAGAGCCAGGTTGGTGGTTGCGTCGACATAGCCCGGCCAGAAGATGTTGGTGCCGTCGGCGTCTTCATAACGTTCAGCCATGATGTGCCCCCTTCGAATCGCTCTGTTCCATGGTTGCCTTCGAATTTTCGCTTCCGGGAACCTCGGGGGTACCGAAAACAAGGCGAACCAGGTCAGCGACCGTCCGCAGTTCCTCGACGTGCAGGTCGACCAGGCGCAGGCGCGCCTGGTGCAGCTGGGTCAGAACATCCAGCAGGTCGAGCAGCGACTGGTTGCCGGACAGCATCCGGCTGGTCATGGCCCTTGCGGCGGTCGAAACCGACCGCAATTCCTGGTAACCCGTGTCCAGACGGCTGCGGATGGTCAGAAGATCGGAGTAACCGGCGGCCAGCTCTTCCAGAACTCTCAGACGCTCGTCTTCCAGGCGGTAGAGCAGTTCCTCGATGCGCGCCCGGCGTTCGGCCAGCCGGTGGATGTCACCACCGCCGCTGACCAGTTCCCAGTTGGCCACCACCATCAGGCGCCGGTCGCGCTGCCCCTTGTCGCTCTCGGCGCCACCGGCATGCTCGGAAAAGCTGTCGGTGTATTCCAGGTCGACCCGGGGCAGGAAGCGCCCGCGCGCCTGGTTCCGGTCCACGCGGGCCGCGTTCAGCTCGGCACCGATGGCCCGAATCTCCGGATTGTTGTCGAGCGCCAGCGGGACCGCCGCTTCGAAACTGTCCGGCAGCAGATCGGCGCCGACATCCTCGGGCAGGGGAATGACAACCTTTTCGGGCGCCAGGCGGGTCCGGCGCAAAAAGGCGATGCCGGCGGCGGCGTGGATGGCATCCTGCTCCAGCCGCAGGGAGAGGGCGACCTGGCGGCGCGCCCGTACCCGGGCCATATCGGCGACCGTACTGGCACCGGCCTCGGTGCGCTTTTCGATATAGTCGAGCAGGTGCGCCAGCCGCAGTTCGTAATCGAAGGTGATCTCCGCCTTCAACCGGCTGGAAACCAGGCGCAGGTAGGCATCGGTGGTCGCGAGAAAGGCATCGCCGTCACTGGCCCGGTAGCTCTCGCGCCGGGCATCGACCCGCCGCTGGCGCCGGCGCCAATCCAGAAAGCCGGGCAGGTCGAACAGGGGCTGGCGTACCGTCAGGCTGACGTCGGTGCGGATGTGGTCACTTTCGGGCAGCAGGTCGCCGGTGAGCGGATCGACGGCGACCGACGGTTTCGAATTTTCCATGCCGCGGTTGGCACGCAACGAGACCGACGGCAGCAGCAATGCCAGCGCCTGACGGCTCTGGGCCCGGGCCTGATCGACGCGCGCCAGAGAGGCCCTGCGGTCGGGACTGAGTCGCCGGCCGGTACTCACGGCACCGGAGAAATCCTCCCGCTCGGGCGTTTCGGTTCGCCCAGCACCCGCCAAACGTTCGAGGACACCGGCGTAGCGCCCCTGCGGATCGATGCGCACCGCGATCTCCGTGCTTCCGAACAGGAAGGGAAGCCCCTGGCGGTCGGGCACATCGAAGCCGGCCAAAGGTCCGGAACCTCCGTCTGGCATACCAGGCTTTACGCTCGCCTGATCGGACAGGGCGGGATTTGCAGGAAGGCAAAAAAGAACCAGCAGACAGGCGACTATCGCCCCCGTAAAACGGCAGGACATGTCTGACGACCTCCTGAAACAGGGGACGCGCTCAAATCGCGACACCCCGACAACACAGCAAAATCACGCAACAGTGGTGCGATATGGCAGGACCCCTCCGGAACAGCAGGCGCGGGAGGCAGGAAGAAACCGCACTGTTGCCGCCACAAATGACACAAGCCCCATGAAAGACGGGCTTATTCAAACGATTTAATGCAAGAGTCGCACCGGCCGGAGAAGGTGCAGGGGTCAGGGGAAGAGAAGCAGCTTGAGGGCGAAGACCAGCACCGTGGCGGTGACCAGGCGCTTGATCCAGTCGTGCCCCTTGGCCACGGCGATTCGCGGGCCGATGGCGCCGCCCAGGGAGTTGCCGGCGGCCAGGGCAAGACCTAGGGCCCAGTCGATCTGGCCGTGCCAGATGAAGACGCCCAGGGCGATGAAGGTGTAGGTGAAGATGACGAAGACCTTGATGGCGTTGATGCGCACCAGGTCGAGGCCGTGCACCAGCAGGGCGGTGATG
>RFIO01000361.1 GCA_003695205.1 Deltaproteobacteria bacterium | reverse complement strand
GGTAATCAAGGCCGCGTCCCTTTTGGGGCGCGGCCTTTTTGTGTTCAGCCCGGGTCAGGATGCCATACTGTTTGTCGCAAGTTATGTTATCTTCAGACCAGTACAGGGGCCGACATCCACCCAACCGCCCGTCAGCAAGGAGTACTCCCATGGATCAACAGGAGATCATCGAAGGACTGAAACCTGTCTGTCTGTGCAAGAATGTCAAGAAGCGCGTTTTTCTCAAATATATTGCCGAAGGCAAAACCACGCTTGAAGAGTTGCGAGCCGCCACCGGCGCCGGATCCGGACCCTGCGGTGGCAAACGCTGTACTCCGAAAATCCTCGCCCTGCTCGAAGAAAAAGGCTTCGGAACAGGGGCCTGACCACCTGACTCGTCCACCCGGAGAAATGCAATGATGCGTGTCATGCTGCTACTTGCCAGTCTTGTGTGCCTGTTGTCTGACCCCGCTGAAGCCAGGGACCCAGTAGCCTTCGGCGACACCTTCCCCGCACTCACCCTTGCAGCTCCTGAGGCTCCCGCCGATACGGCCTATCTCGGAGTCGATACCGGCAAGCCTTTCAACCCGACCCGGTTGCGTGCCGACCTGCTGGTGGTGGAGATGCTCAATGTCCACTGTCCGCACTGCCAGATGCAGACCGCGTCCTACAATGAGCTGTTCAAACTGATTCAACAGGATGACAGCACCCGGGGACGTATCCTGATGCTGGGATTGGCCATCGGCAACGTGCCGGACGAGGTCGCGGCCTTCCGCCAGGCCTTCCGTGTCCCCTTCCCGGTCCTGCCTGACCGGAGCTTTGCGGCCTGGCGCGCCATCGGCGGCACAGCAACCCCCTTCACCATCTACGTCCGTCTTGACCCGACCGGAGGCGCGCCGCTCGTCGTCGGCACCCACCTGGGGCTGAACACGCACTACCAGCAGGTATTCCGTGAATTGAAACGGCTGGCGGACACAGACATCCAGGAACTTCGGCGCCAGGGACGCAGGGCCAGCGCGGTGCGCACCGCCATCGAGCCGATCATCTCCCCGGAGGAACTCGAATACCGCGTCCGTACGGCCCTTGTCGATGCGGGCGGCATACTGCTGGACATGCGTCCGGTGGACCTGCCCAGCGGTCGCCGGGTCTACGCGGCCACCCTGCGCCGGGGCGACGGGCTGGTGCGGCTG
>RFIO01000360.1 GCA_003695205.1 Deltaproteobacteria bacterium | reverse complement strand
GGGATTCGAACCCTCGGTACCTTTCGGTACACACGATTTCCAGTCGTGCACCTTCGGCCGCTCGGTCACCTCTCCGCAGGTTGCGTAGCATACACGATGGCCCCATGGCTGTAAAGGCTTTTACCGGTGCGTTTTCGCGGGAGAAAAATCGTCGGAATTCTCAGTGGATGGCGCTGCCGAACAGAAGTTCCGGGGCCGGATCATCGGGGGCATCCTCCAGCCCTCTTTCAGGCAAATGCAGACGGTCCCGGTGTTCGCGCAGGTAGGCTCCCATTTCGTCGGCCGGCATCGGCCTGGCAAAGAAGTAGCCCTGCATCTCGCTGCAGCCGCGGTCCTTGAGGAACCGGAGTTGCCGGGCCGTCTCGACCCCTTCGGCGATAACATCGAGTTCGAGGCTGTTGGCCATGGCGATAATGGCCTCGACGATGGCAGCGTCATCGGCATTGCTCACCACTTCGCGGACAAAAGACTGGTCGATCTTGATCCGGTCGATGGGAAAATGCTTCAGGTAGTTGAGCGAGCTGTACCCGGTGCCGAAATCGTCGATGGCCAGTTCCAACCCCCTCACCTTGAGATATTCAAGAGTGCGGCTGGTGGCCGCCGCGTCCTCCATCAGGTAGGTCTCGGTCAGCTCCAACTCGAGCTGGCGTGGATCGAGACCCGTTTCCGCCAGAATCCGGTCAATCATCTCCACCAGGTCGGGCTGTCGGAATTGGCGGCCGCTGATATTGACCCCGACCCGGATTGGCCGATGGCCGGCATCCTGCCAGGCTCTCAACTGGGCACAGGCGGTGCGCAGTACCCATTCCCCCAGGGGCCGGATCAGGCCGGTATCTTCGGCGACCGGGATGAAACGGGCCGGTGAGATCGGACCGTCTTCCGGATGGAACCAGCGCACCAGCGCCTCAACTCCGATCAGCCTGCGTCCGCGCATATCCCACTGGGGCTGGTAGTAGAGTTGAAACTGACCTTCCTCCAATGCCACGCGCAGCTTTCGTTCGAGCAGATTACGGTCGAAAGCCGCCTGGTGCATCTTTTCGCTGAAAAACTGGAAATGGCCGCGGCCGTGCTCCTTGGCTTCATACATCGCCATGTCGGCGTGCTTGAGCAGGGTATCGGCATCGGCACCGTCATCGGGATACATGGCAATGCCGATACTGGTCGAGGTGAATACCTCTTTTCCGTTAAGCACAAAAGGCCTGGTGAGCAGCTGGAGGATTTTTTCGGCGACCACAACCGGGTCGTGGGCATTTTTGACCGAGGTCAGCAGGATGACAAACTCATCCCCCCCGAGCCGTGCGACGGTATCGCTCTGTCGTACGCAGCTGTCGAGCTGCCTGGCTACCATGCGCAACAACTCGTCACCGGCATCGTGGCCGAGGGTATCGTTGACATCCTTGAACCGGTCGAGGTCAAGAAACAGCAGCGCCATCTGGCGATTCTGCCTGCGCGCCTGGGCCAGAGCCTGCTGCATGCGATCTCTCAACAGACTGCGGTTGGGAAGACCGGTCAGATGATCATGGTAGGCCAGGCTGCGAATCTCCTCCTCTGCCCGCTTACGCTCGCTGATATCCCGAATCGAGCCGACGATCTTGAGAGGCTTGCCGCTCTCGTCCCGAACCAGGCTGGCATTGACGGAACAGGGAAGTGTCTCCCCTCCGCGTGGTCGCAACAGCAACTCGAAATCCCTGAGCTGTTCGTACTCCTGCAGTCGCTCCCGAATCTCGCCGACAGCCTCAGGGTCATCGCACAACATGGCGAAGGGCATGCCTATCAGCTGGTCACGCCGGTAGCCGAGAGAATTCTCGATTGACGGGCTGACCTCGATAATCAATCCGCCCATGCTCGACTCGAAGTAGATATCCTGGATATTGCTGAAAATACGCCGATAGCGCTCCTCGTTTTCCCGAAGCGCCTCCTCTGCCAGCCGTTTCGCCGTAACGTCGCGCAGCGTTCCGGTTACCCCGGATATCCCCTGCCCGATGCGGCCGAAAGGCCTGGCCATCAGTTCCACCCAGCGGTAGCTACCGGTGGATGTTTTCAGGCGCAGATCGACCCGCTCGCAGGGCGATTCCCCCGACAGCACCGAATCAAGCAGCCGCCGCGCCGTTCCCAGGTCGGTCGGATAAACACTTTCAAGAAGAGGGGTTCCGATACTGGAGGCAACGGGAAAACCGGTAACCTCCTGCCAGGCCCGATTGAGGTAGGTCCAGCGCCCCAGCTGATCGAGCTGGTAGAAGACGTCGCTCGCCGTCTCCACCAGGAGCCGGTAGCGTTCCAAATCCCCAGGACATACCTCAACGGCCCCGGTCCGGGCAGACATCTCCCCCCCGGAACCGGCATTCTGGGGTTTTATGGTTGGGCGTTCAGATTCCAAAGCGCTACCTCAAATCGATGGCGACATCCGCAGGACTTCCACGCGGGAACCGCTATCTACCTTATCGACCACCGACAACGGGCGCTTTAATACAAAGGAGACATTCAAGCCCCGCCCCGAAAAAGCTAGGGCCGGGCCACTTGCGTGACCCGGCCCAACATGGCGGAGGGGGTGGGATTCGGTGACTACGTCGCCGCCATCACGGCGGC
>RFIO01000359.1 GCA_003695205.1 Deltaproteobacteria bacterium | reverse complement strand
GCGCTCGGGGACAGGTCTCCCGCCCCGCCGGCGCGTACCAGGGAGGCATGCAGGTCGGCCAGTCCTTCCCTGCCTTCGGGAACCCGCAGGCTGCCGGCGGCCGCCATGGCAGTCACCTCGACCAGTGGCAGCTCGTGATCCTCGAGCAGGTAGAGCCTGATGCCGTTCGCCAGCTCGACCTTCTCCACCCGGGGCGGATGAAACTCAAGGGGCCTTATGGTGACGGCATCAGGGCGCTCCGCCTTTGGAAAAGGCTGGGCGGCGCAGCCGGCAAAAAAGAGAGCAAGTGCAAACGTCAGGATACGCATCACCGCACCTCCCCTTCGCGTCGAAGAATAACCACGGTGCGGTTCTCCGGCCGGAAATATTCCTCGGCAACCCGGCGCACATCCTCGGAGGTCAGGGTCGAAATAACCTGGTCGTAGCGGTCGAGATAGCGCCAGTCGCCGGCCACCAGCTGGTAGTAGGTCAGCGACCGTGCCAGCCCGGCATTGGAACGCATGGAGCGCAGATGATCCGCCCGAAGGCGGTTAAGGGCCCGTTCGATTTCACTGTCGCTGACAGGCGCACTGCGCAGCCGCTCCAGTTCCGCCATGATGGCCTGCTCCACCTCCTCGACAGTGTGGGGCTTGCGCGGCGTCGCCGAGATGACGAACAGGTTGTCGTAGCGGGCTCCGGGCGCGCCGTAGGTGGAAATGCCGGAGGCGAGCTGGCGTTTCTCCACCACCTCGCGGTAAAGGCGCGACACCCGACCCTGGCCAAGGATCAGGTCGATCAGATCGAAGATGTAGTCATCCTTCGCCGGCAGGGTCGGCTTGTGAAAGGCAATGGCCAGGCGCGGTTCGGCATCGAAACGGATTTCGACCCGCTTCTCGCCCCGCTGGGGCGGTTCAACCGCGACAACCGGCGGCACCGGTGTCCCGGGCGGGATGGTGCCAAAAGTGCGGCCGACAACGGCCACCGCTTGGTCGAATTCGACATCACCGACCAGGGCGATGACCGTGTTGACCGGCGCGTAGTATCGATGCAGGAAGGTCTCGGTCTCCTCCAAAGTCAGGTTGTCGATGTCCGATGGCCAGCCGATGATCGGATTGCGATAGGGATGAACCGTGAAGGCGTTGGCCAGCAGGGTTTCGTACAGCATTCCACTCGGCCTGCTGTCGTAGGATCGGCGGCGCTCCTCCTTGATGACCTCGCGTTCTGTGTAAAACTCGCGCAATACCGGATTGCGCATCCGGTCAGCCTCGAGCCGGGCCCAGAGTTCCAGTCGGTTGGCCGGCAACTGCACCGTGTAGGTGGTCGTGTCCTTGCTGGTGAAGGCATTGTAGCCGACGGCGCCGTTTTCGCCATAGATGCGTGAAAACTCGTCCTTGACCACCAGCGGACGATGGCGCTGCTGCAGCTCGGCCAGGCGCCGGCGCAACCGTTCAAGCTCCGCGACATCAGCCTTCGGGTCGTTTTTCAGCTCATCGATGCGGCCGCCGACTCTGGCTATTTCATCGAGAAGGGGTTTTTCCCGACGGTAGTCACGGGTCCCGATGGTTTCGGTCCCCTTGAACAGCATGTGCTCGAGCAGGTGGGCGACTCCGCGCGTGGAGCTGTCCTCATCCACGGCACCGACGCCGATGGAAATGTAGGCGGCAAAGGTCGGACTGGTGTGACGCTCAACGACCAGAAGCTTCAGGCCGTTGGCAAAGGTGTGTTCGCGCACCTTCTCGGCCAGGGTTCCGGCCAGGGCATGCGAACGGACAAGAAGTGAAAGCAGCACCAGCATCAACACGGTACTGCGCCGGGATGGATGGATCATGAAATCTTCTCCGGACGGTGGTGATATTCGGTTCGCATCAGTATAGACCAGCAGAGCCCCGGGGACCAGCGGGACGGGTTTTTTGACATCGCGAGGTGCTGTGGTTAACTACGGATAATCACAAGTGTGATTCTTTTCAAGGAGGTAGGCGACATGAAACGGATCGGGGTTTTGACCAGCGGTGGCGACTGTTCGGGCATGAATGCCGCCATCCGCGCGGTGGTACGCACGGCGATGAATGCCGGCATCGAGGTGGTCGGCTTCCAGAAGGGGTTTCGCGGTCTGATCGACCGCCACTACGAAATCATGCAGAACCGCTCCGTGAGCAACGTGCTGCAGCGCGGCGGCACCTTCCTGCAGAGTGCCCGCTGCAAAGAGATGCACGACGAGGCCGGCCAGGCAATCGCCGCCGACACCCTGAAGGGACTCGGCGTTGAAGGGCTGGTGGTCATCGGTGGTGGCGGTTCATTAACCGGCGCCCGGACCCTGGCCGAACGTGGCGCCCGTGTCATTGGCATTCCCGCCTCCATCGACAACGACATCGCCTGCACCGAAATGTCCCTGGGGGTCGACACGGCCCTGAACAAT
>RFIO01000358.1 GCA_003695205.1 Deltaproteobacteria bacterium | reverse complement strand
GCAACCCCGGCCGCAGGGTCAGCGGGCCGGTCGAAAACTGATCCTGCAGATAGAGTCCCAATTCCTGCAGAGTTACCGACTCGCTGGCGGCGCGCAGGACTTGGCGGCGCGAAAAGTATTGTTCGCCGTCGATGCAGCCAAGGGTGTCATCGGTGCAGATGACATCGGGGGCGAAAACGGCCTCCTTGAAGATAAAGCTCGAATCCTGCCGCTCGTAGTAACCGCGCTGCAGCTGCCACTGCAACCCGGCCTCCAGGGCATGCAGCTGCCCGGCGGAGGTTTCGGTTTCCAGGTTGTGGGACAGATTCAGGCCCAGGCCCTGCTGCCCCTGCTCCAGGTCACCGAATCCGCCTTCGCGGCTGAAGTCCGATTCGACAATCGCCCCCCAGGGCTTGCTGGCTGTTGCCTGCCAGTTGCGGAAATGTTCGGGGGCCGAACGCCGCTGACGGGACAGGCGGGTGAAAACCTGGATATCGGTTTCGCCCTTTTCGCTGAACCGCCGCCAGCCAGCGGCCAGGCGCACGCCATCCTGAAACGTGGAAAAATTGCTGTTCTCGACGTCGGGCAGAAAATAATCGGCCCGGTAAGGGGCATAAATCAGGCTGCCGTCCCAGAGAGCATGGTTGGCACCTTCATGAACAAACCGGGCAAGAGCATTGAGACTGCGACGCCCCTGAGATTCGCGCCGTCCGAGATGCAGCAGGGGGATCTCCGACCTGTTGCCGCGCATTTCGACCAGCACCCCGGTCCGGTCGTCGATGGGCAGGTCGAAACCCGCACCGAACTGATACTTGTCAAAGCGTGGCTGGCGACTTGCAGAGTTGGACTGGCTGAAATCGAAGTGATCCTCGTCGGCGACATGAAACCGGGTCCAGTCATCGCGGGTGTGGCGCAGGCTCAGCCGCCCTTCCGGCTCTTTTTTCGGCAGACGCAGACTGGCGTCGACGACACCGCCGGTAAAGCCGCCGAATCTGGCCGGGATGTTGCTGTCGTAAAGGTCAATACGATCGACCAGGAAGCTGTCGACAAAAAGCTGCTGGGGATGACCGGGAAGGTCGTTCAGGCTGTTGGGAATGCGCGCCATCGGATCGATCAGATCGTTGTTGTCGATGCCATCAATGCGGAAGGCATTCTGGAAGGCCTTGCCGCCACTGATCGAAATATCCGGCGGTACGATCTCCCCCCCGGTGGTGCTGGAACGGAAGTCCTCCGAAAACTGGACATCGGGCAGGATGCCGAGCAGTTCGGTCAGGCTGCCATTGCCGGCCGGCAAATGGTCGAGGACCTCCCGGTCGATACCGGAGCGGCCTTCGGCGCGGATGCCGATACGGTCGACGATGGTGACCGGGGCCAGTTCGACCGGTCCATCTTCAGCTGCCAAACCCGGCACAGCAAGGCACAGGCAGGCGAGAGTCATCAGCAGGGGCAACAGGAGACGGAAGATCATGACAGGTTGTGATCCGGGATTCAGGTCAGAGACCGGTATCGAAATACATTGGCCGGGCATCCTGCGCGTCCGGCACGCCATCACCATCCATGTCATCATCGAGAACCAGGCCGGACGCGTCCATGTCGGCCTGGGAAAGCAACGGGTGGAAGAAGTCGGGGCGGCCGTCGCCGTCCAGATCGCTGACGGCAACATCCCCCGTCGCCAGGTCATCGCGCAGGGCATAGACCTTGCCGATGGCCTGAAGGGCCTGGTTGCGACCTGCGGTGGAGAAATGCTGTTCCGCCAGACGCGCCGCATCAATGGCCCTGTCAAACTCGTCAATGTCGGCCCAGGCGGCGGCCCATTCGACCATCTTGTCGAGTCTGTCCTGCGGGTCGGCAATGTCGAGCACGACATCCCTGGCCTGACTGAGCAGATCGACAGCCAGGGACTGGTCGCCCAGGTCTTGCGCGTAACCGGCGGCGAAGCGCAGATGTTTGGCAATTTCGAACAGGTCGGAGTCGCTGGTCACCCCGGGCTGGTAGAGGGACAGCGCCAGCTGGGCGTAGGCATCGAGCTGGCCGGCGG
Source organism: Deltaproteobacteria bacterium (assembly GCA_003695205.1). Taxonomy (GTDB): domain Bacteria; phylum Desulfobacterota; class Desulfuromonadia; order Desulfuromonadales; family Geothermobacteraceae; genus Geothermobacter. The sequence continues at coordinate 2,249 of RFIO01000358.1, read as the reverse complement.
CGCCGGACGCGCCGGTTCGCAGCATGGCGTCCAGCAGGACATTGTAGGCATCCAGCGACAGGCTGCCACCGGTCTGCCCGAGCAGGGCCGCAGCCCGATCGCCGTCGCCCAGGCGCAGCCAGACATCGGCCAGCGCCGCCAGCGAACCGGCCGCCATGGAGGCATCCGTCATCAGGTCGACATCCTGCTCCGCCTCGATCAGCAGGGAACGAGCCTCCGCTTCCCGACCGAGATCAACAAAGAGATCGGCGATCTTGGCCAGGCCGTATTCGACCCGGGCCGAACCGCCGAGTATATTTTTTCCCAGGTTGGGATCGATGGTACGTGCAATATCGGTGGCCAGCTGCAGGGCGGTCAGGGCGGCGACATCCTGGTTCTCCTCAACAAGACGCAGCCCAACATAGGGTTTGTTGCGATTGCTGACATAATAGGTCAACGCCTCGATCTGGGTCTCTTCCACGGTCAGATTGAACAGATCGGTCGGCACCTTGAAAAAGACCAGATCCAGGGCATTCAGATCGGCTACTGCCGGCTCGCTGGCGTGTTGGGGCTGCAGCCCGCCAGACTGCGCCTCCATGACCGCGACCTCGGCGGCAAGCTGCTTGTAGCCCCAGGACCTGGACAGACCGGTCAGGGTATCGAGCAGGCCCAAGGCACCGGTCTTGTCACCGGACAGGTACAGGGCGACCGCCATGTCGTCCATGAAAACCCTCGTGCGGGAGCCTGTCTTGTTGGCCAGCCCGTCATTCAAACGCAGCGCCTCGACCATACCAGGGCCGTAATAGAGGTCGAGGGCGTCCTGGCTGGCGCCGGCCAGGGCATAGCGCCTCGCCGTCTCCACCATGTGGAAGACACGGTTCTTGTAGCTGAGGCTGCCGGCGATGGTCTCTGCCGGTGTGTTGACCGCAACCTGCCGCATAAGGTCGATAACCTGCAGGGCTGTCGCCGTATCGCCCTGCGCCAGCAGGTCGTCGGCAATCGGCATGCCCGCAGAAAAGGCATTGGCGTAGGCTCTGTAGTCACCGACAGGTACGGCAATATCCACATAAAGATACTGCAGGACCGCAATCGCTGCCGCAATATTTCCCGCGGCCAGATAGCCGTTGGACAATTCCCGGAAATTGGCCGCGTCGGTGCCGTTGAAAAAGGCTGCCCCCTTTACCGTCAAAGCATCACGAAGCAACTGTTCGGCCTCGGCAAGGGCGCTCAGGGCGTCGGCCGTCCGCCCCCAGCGCCCGGCCCCTTTGCCATACTCGATCAGCGCAAGGGCCTGGTTGACAGGATTGGTCATGCGGCTGTGAATCATGAACACAGGGTCGTAAGGGAGCAGATCATCCGGCACCCAGCCGCGCACCATGCCGGCGCGGGCAATGCCCTTGGCGAGATCAATCAACAGTTCGTCGTTCAGTTCATCATCAAGAACACTGCGGGCCAGCCGATCGGCCCGATCGAGATGGGACAGGTCCGAAGCGTAGTAGTAGCGCACCCGGGCCTGGTTGTCCCCGGCTGGCAGCAACTGATCCGCCGGCAGGGGCAGATGCGCCTGGACGCGCTGCTGCCCGGCGAGAACGGCGGCAATGACAGGGTCATCGGCCGGAGTAGAGCTGCCGGTGCTGTCGGTTCGGACCAGGCCAGCGGCAAAGTTCGCCGGCGGGTCGAGCCAACGGGCCGGATCGTTCAGGCCGTAGCCCAGCAGAAAGTGCTGCAACAGACGCTGGGGAATCCAGTCGTGCAGGGGAACGGGAATGCCCTGGTCCTGCATGCGGTCGAAAAGATAGCCGCGGTTGGCCTGGTAGCCGGCATCAGCAATGTCAAAAGTGCCATCCAACGCCAGCAGGTAGGCATCGAGTTCCGGCGCGAGGATGACCTCGAGCATGGCACGATTGGCGAGTGCGAAAGCCTGGGAAGCTACCGAAGCAGCCGCGAGATTGTCCGCCAGGTTTGTCAGGAGCTGTACATCCCCGCCCGGAAGTCCAAGACCGGAGGAGAGCAGGGCAGAATCGATGCTGCCGTTGCCGTCAAGAAGGACAGGATAGTTTGCGAACTGGTCAGCGATATCGACCCAGCCGTCCGCAACCCCCTGTCGCTGGAGGGCAAGGGCCACAGATGTCAGGAGAAGATTGACCCTTTGCAGGGCCAGGGATGAGCTTGAGCGTTCGAACAGGCTGCCCGCCGGCAGAGAAAGCCAGGTAGCCGTTTCGCTGAGCGCGCCGTTCAGACCGGTCTGTTCGGCCCGACGCGTTACCAGG